>CAVEPF010000001.1:0-50189 GCA_963617645.1 Anaerotignum sp.
AAAACAATTCTATGATATACATAAAGAGGTTAATACTACATTAGGTAGAGCTGATATTGTATTTATTTCTAAAGATAATAATCATATGCCTATGATTATAGAACTTAAAGTTGATTCAACACCAGAAGATGCTATTAATCAAATCAAAAGAAAAGAATATGTTAATACATTAGGTTCATACAGAGGAAATGTATTACTACTTGGTATATCATATGATTCTAATACACTAAAACATAGTTCTAAAATTGAAATCATAAAATTATAAATTATATAGATTGTACTAGAGTAGTTTAATGTTACTCTAGTATTTTTATTAATAAATTTTTAATAAAATTATATTTTGATAACCATTATTTAATAACTCTTTAGTTTCTAATTCTTGAGAAAATATATAGTTTAATGTATAATTATAGAAAATTGTTTAAAAGGTGATACTATGAAGAAACAATATAAATATATAATCACATCTTTATTAGCTGTATTTTTATTTGTTTTTATTACAATTTTATCTTCTTGTAATAAGACTAATACAGATAATTTAAAAGGATCAATGGAAGTAAGTGCTACAGGTACTACACTTGAGTTTACATGCAAAGTAGAAGACCCTGATAGTGTTGCTACTGTAGGATCTGTAATGATTCATTACTGGGAATATGATAGCGAAACAGAAGAAAAGTCTGGCGGAGCTACTCTAAAGTTCTCTAATCTTCCTCAAGTAGATTCAGATGGTTCTTATAAGTCTGAAACAAAAATCGCATCAAGCTTAAAGAGTGAACAACAATATTATGTTAAATATTATTGTACAGTTGGTGACTCAGAATTTGTTTTTGAAGAAAGAATTGTTGAAACTAATAACAAAGGTCAATCACTAGAGGATCCTGTTGAAATCTCTACAGCTGATCAACTTTATAATATGAAAGAAGATTTAACTGGTTATTATAAATTAACTGCTGATATCAATTTATCAACATATACAGGAACTAACAAAGGTGAACCATTATTTAGTTCTTCATCATATAAATTTGCTGGTCATTTTGATGGAAATGGTCATACAATTATGACTTATTCTCAAACTACATCTAACCAATATGGCTCTTTATTTGGTTATATCGATAAAGATGGTATTGTTGAGAATTTAACTGTTGATTCATCAACACTTAATTACTCTCGTTCATCAACTGGTTATGCAGGTGGATTTGTTGCTTATAACGAAGGTACTATTAAAAATATTACTTTAAAGAATACAAGTATAACTTATAAAGCTACATCAACATCTAACTCTGTTGATACAAGCGTTGGTGCATTCGTAGGTTTAAACCTTGGTACTATTGAGTCATGTTCTGTATCTGGTACAATTAACGGAGAATATAAGCTAAGAATTAATGTTGGTGGTTTTGCCGGTCAAAACAATGGTAGAATTTTAAATTCACAAAGTGATGTTACTATCTCTGTTTCTTCAACATCTACATCAACTTCTACAGAAGAAATCACTTATAACATTGGTGGATTTATCGGTGTTAATGAAGGTAGAGTTGTAAGTGATATTGCTAAAGGTAGTGTAACTGCTAAATATTCTTATGATTCAACAAATAAAGTTTTAAATAAAACATTAGCACATAATTTAGGTGGATTCATTGGTTTATACAATAGTGGTGTTGTAAACTCTTGTTTATCTGATATGTCAATAGCATATGAATCAAGTCAATCATTTGTAGCAAATGTGGGCGCATTATTTGGCTTAGTTTCTCGTGGTCTAGACTATGAGAATGCTACTAACAATGTAGTATATGCATCTAATAACACATTTGACATTAATGTATTATCAAGCGATGGCGTATTTAATTTTGAATACGAAGAGTACAAAGAAGGATCTACTACAGAAACTGAGAAGAAGACAAGCGATAGAAAAATTAATGTTGCATATTTAGTTTCTGTTGAAAGTTCATATGCTACTAATTATTACGACAATAATAGTTATTCTTTAATTGGTGAATACAATTTAACTTGTGATGAAGCTAGTATAAACAAAGAAATTAAGAGTGGGGTAGAGTATACTTCTCTTACATTATCTGATGATATATTAAATTATATTTCAAATAAATAAAATAAAGTAGGTCACTTAGTGGCCTATTTTCATATTATTTTCATTAAATAATTTGTGTTTTAACTATAAATATTTTATAATTAAAAGAGTATGTAAAGGTGATTTTTATGAGTTTAAAAATATATAATTCATTAACTAATAAAATCGAAGAATTCAAACCACATGATGGTAAAACTGTAAATATGTATGTATGTGGTCCTACTGTATATAACTATATTCATATTGGTAATGCTCGTCCTGTTATTTTCTTTGATATGCTAAAGAATTATTTAGAATTTAGTGGTTATAATGTTAAATATGCATCAAATATTACTGATGTTGATGATAAAATTATTGCTAAAGCGATTGAAAATAATGTTAGTGAAAAAGAAATAACTAATAAATATGAAGAAGCTTACTTTAATGATGTTTATCGCTTAGGCTCTAAAAGACCTGATGAAGTGCCTCATGCTACCGAATACATAGGAGAAATGGAAGACTTTATTTCATCTCTTATTGAAAAAGGTTATGCTTACAATAATGATGGGGATGTTTATTTTAGAATTGATAAATTACAAAGCTATGGTATGTTATCAAATCAAAATAAAGATGAATTAGAGCGTGGTGTAAGAATTGATGTTTCTGATAAAAAAGAAAATCCTTTAGATTTTACACTTTGGAAAAAGACTGATAAAGGTATTCAATGGGATTCTCCTTTCGGTAAAGGACGCCCTGGTTGGCACACTGAATGCGTATGTATGATAGATAAGATTTTTGCTCATAAGCAAATTGATATCCATGGTGGCGGTATGGATTTAAAGTTCCCTCACCATGAAAACGAGATAGCTCAAGCTAATGCTATGTATAATCATACTCTAGCTTCTTATTGGATGCATGTGGGTAGAGTTAATCTAGGTAAAGAAAAAATGTCAAAGTCTCTTGGCAATGTTATTTGGGTAAAAGACTTTAAAGATGATGAATTAATGCCTTATAGATTACTCATTATTGCGACTCCATATAGAAATAGCGTTGAATTTAGTGAAGAATTATTTAATCAATATAAAAAGATGTATGCTAAATTTGATAGAGCTTATAAGAGTGTATCATTATGCTTTGATTTAGCTGATTATGCTAATCAAAGTATTAATGATGAAGAGATTAATGAGTTTAAAAATTATATGGATAACGATTTAAATACAGCTAACGTTATTACATTACTTGAAAATATCGTTAAGAAAATGAATGTTTTATTACGTTCTAAAGATTTAGAGAATCTAGCAAAAGAATACAATACATTTAAAACTATTCTTGATGTATTAGGTATTAATGTTAATTATAAAAAATTAAGTGTAGAAGAAAAAGAACTTTACAAAGAGTGGGAAAAACTTAAGAGTGAAAAGAACTTTGATGAAGCTGATAAAGTTCGTCAAAAATTAAGTGATCTTGGGGTTTTATAATGAATCCGAAGTTATATAATGGTTTAACCTTAGCCTATATTGGGGATTCAATATACGAACTAAGAATACGTAATTACGTATTATCCCTAGGTCTAACTAAAGTAAATGATTTGAATAAAAAAGCTACTATCTACACTCGTGGTAGTGGTCAATCTTATGCAATGCATAAACTTCTTGATTTAAATTTTTTAACCGAAGAAGAAATATCTTTTTTCAAAAAAGGTAGAAACTCTAGTGTTAAAAAAATAAGAAAAAATATTACAAGAAGTGATTACCTAGAGGGTACAGGATTTGAGTCGCTTATAGGCTATTTATATTTATCAGATAATATTAATAGAATGGATCAAATTATTACAAAAACTATTGAAATTATTAATGATTGGGAGGCATCTGATGAGAAAACAAAATAATGAAGAATTAGATGAAAATATAAAAGATAATAGTTCATCAAGTGTAGATACTGATAATCTTAATATGAATCAACCACTAGTAAGTGAAGAAACAGAATCAAGTAGTTCTAATGACTTAGACGAAGTTGTGAGTGAAGTTATAACTGAAGATACAAACACAACTGATACTGCTTTAGATGATAATACAAGCGATGTAGAATCTCAAGAAACAGAAACAATTGATCCTAAGTATTTAGATAAGAATGGTAACAAATTATCTGATAAAGCTATTCAACGTATTAAAGCACGTGAAGCACGTGAGGCTCAAAAGAAACGTCAATTAGAACTTGAGAAAAAGATTTATGAAGCTAATAAGCTTGAAAATGAACAAAAAATGCTAGAAGAAGAGGAAGCTAAATTAAAAGAAAAAGAAGCCTTAAAATCTAGCAAGAAAGCTGTTAAATTAGCTCATAAGCGTGTTAGTAATACTAAATACGCTGAAAGATTTAATGTTAATCCTGAAGATGGTTTAACTGATGAACAAGTTAATCAAAGAGTACTTGAAGGCTTTTCAAACTTTAAACCTAAAAATGCGTCTAAAACATATGGTCAAATATTCTTTACAAATATATTTACTGTATTAAATATTTTACTATTCATTATAGCAGGATTCTTAATCTCTGTTGGTTCTATTAAAGACTTATCATTCTTAGTAATGATTTCTTTAAACATTATCATTGGTATTATTCAAGAAATCAGAGCTAAGAAACAAATTGATAAATTATCATTAATTACATCTCCTACTGTTAAAGTAATTAGAAATGGTAAGATTAGTGAGATTTCAACTGGTGAAGTAGTATTAGATGATATTATGATACTTACTGCTGGTAAACAAATTTGTGCTGATAGTGTTGTTGTAAGCGATACTATTGAAGTTAACGAATCAATGTTAACTGGTGAATCTGATGCGATACTTAAAAAACCAGGAGATACTCTTTATAGCGGTTCTATTGTAGTTGCTGGTAATTGTAAAGCTAAAGTAGAAAAAGTAGGTAAAGATAACTATATTGAGTCTTTAACTACTTCAGCTAAAAAATATGTTAAACCAAGAAGTGAATTGTTGCATTCTCTAAATTTAATTATTTATGTAATGAGTTTCTTAGTTGTTCTACTTGGTGGTTTATTATTCTACGTACAATTTGTTAAAAATGGAATGACTTATAGAGAGTCTATAAGAAAAACAGCGGGTGCAATGATTGGTATGATTCCTTCGGGATTATACTTATGTACATCAATGGCTTTAGCTGTAGGTGTAATGCGTTTAGCAAGAAATGGTGTATTAGTACAAGAATTATATTGTATTGAAATGCTAGCTCGTATAAATGTATTATGTCTAGATAAAACAGGTACTATCACTGATGGTACTATGAAAGTTAAAAATGTTGTTGAATACAAAAACTATGGTGGTATAAACACTAAGTTTGCAATGAGTGCTTTGTTAAATGCGTTAAACGATGATAACTTAACAAGCGTTGCGATGAAAAATTATTTTGGTCTTCAAAAACGTTTAAAAGTTTTAGGCACTATTCCTTTCTCAAGTAAGAGAAAATTAAGCGCAGCTTCATTTGATAAGTACGGAACTTATATTATGGGTGCACCTGAGTTTGTCTTATCAAAAGAAACTTATAAGACTATTTCTAAAGATGTTGATAAGTTTGCTCGCGAAGGTTTCCGCGTATTATTATTAGCATACACTGAAGGGTTAATTGTTGAAAACACATTACCTGAAACTGAAATTTTACCAATGTCTTTAATTTTAATTGAAGATAACATTAGACCTGACGCAATCGAAACAATTAACTACTTTAAAAATAGTGGTGTAGAGGTTAAGGTTATAAGTGGTGATAATCCTACAACAGTTTCAATGATTGCTAAACGTGCTGGCGTTGATGATGCTGAAAACTATATTTCTCTTGATGGATTAAATGAAGCTGAAGTTGTTCGTGCTGCTACTAAATACACAGTATTTGGTCGTGTATCTCCAAGCCAAAAGCGTTTACTTGTAAGAACACTTAAAGATGCTGGTAAGACTGTAGCGATGACTGGTGATGGTGTAAACGACTTATTAGCATTAAAAGAAGCTGATTGTTCAATTGCAATGGCATCAGGATCTGATGCGGCTAGAAATGTAAGCCACTTAGTTCTTGTTGATTCAAACTTCTCTTGCATGCCTAAGGTTGTAGCTGAAGGTAGACGTGTAATTAACAACGTTACAAAAGTAAGCCGCTTGTATTTAACTAAAACAATGTTTAGTTTATTACTTGCAATACTTGCGCTTATTCAAGGATACTATCCTATTTCCACAAACCAATTATTTATAATTGACTTATTTGTAATAGGTATTCCATCTGTTATTTTAGTTCTTGAAAAGAACAACGATATTAATAAAGGACACTTCTTAACGAATGTTATAAAGAGTGCCTTGCCGGGCGCAATAGTAATAGTCATACTATCATTAATTGTCTTTATTCTTAAAGATGAATTCTCTATGACTTCAACTATATCTTCAACCCTAATTGTTCTTTCAGCAACATTTACATGTATGATGGTTTTATATGATGTATGTATTAAACCTGTGTTTACTGCAATACATAAAGTATTATTCTATACAATGTTTGCATGTTTCATATTCCTTACATTAATAACACCTAAGTTCTTTGATTTTGCGCCTATATTTAGTGTAGGTACTTACGAGTCAACAACACTTGAAGTTGTTAAATGGGAAGCTCCTACAGTAGCTATTAGTGATAAAAATACATATGCAGTTGATGGATATGTAATAACAAATTCTAATAGGACAAGTATAACTGATTCATATTACTATACTGCTAATAAAAAGACTGGAAATACTGTTTCAGTTGAAAATGGCCAACTTAAGATTGATGATACTTATATTAGTCTAGTAGATTATGCACCTAAAATTCCTGCATTATATAAAACAAGTGAAGATAAGTATGGTTTAGGTGGTTATGTAACCAATCTTTATTATGATTCTACATCACAAGTTTCTGTTACAAGTGACGGACAAATAATGTATGGAACATATGATACTGGATATAATGTATTACCTAGTGTAACTATTTCAGATGATGGTTCATTCTTAATTAACAATGAAACTATTGCTGAGAATAAGAATAAGATTGAAAAAATTTCTAGGGTTGAAATTGATAGTGAATATAACATTGTTGTAAATGGTGAAGTTATTGCAAGCCTTTATAATAAAAAGCCTATTACTTATGGTGTTAGCAAAGATAACCATTTAGTTCTAGATTTAGAAGATACTGATTTAGATTTCAATAGTTTTGATGCGGAAGTTACTATTAGAACTACATATTATTATATTGATGGTGTTCAAAGTAAAGCTATATATAAACCAAAGATTACTGTAACAGATAAAGATTATTATATTGTTAACGGTTATTTAACAGATATCAACTGTAATGGTAACAATGATTTAAGAAGTTTATCTTATAGTAAGGTTAATGGTAAATATTATTTAACTATTAATGGTAAAGTTATTGATTACGAAGTTAATGTATATACTACAACTGGTGGTACTGTACAAGCATTACCTGTTCAATGTATTATATTATTATTCATGCTATGTCTTTTATCGGCTCCGTTAATGAAGATTATTACAAATATAGTTCCGTTTACTAAGAAATGGATTAGAGTATTTGCTGATAAAATTAATCAATTGTAAAAGGAAGGGTTTATCCCTTCTTTTTAAATTTAAATAGAATATTTATTTTTAGTATTTTATAATGTATAATTTTAATTGTGAAATATGGTGATTTTATGTTTAAAATATATGGTAAAAACTGCATTAATGAGTGTCTAAGAGCAGGACACAAAATATATGAGTTTGATGTAGAAGAATTAGCTAAGAAAAAAGACCCTGGTTTTTTAAAGAAGCTTGAGGAAAAGAAAATTAAATATAATATTCTTTCAAAACAAGCTATGGATAAAAAATATGGTATTCATCATCAAGGATATGGTGCTGTTGTTGAAGAGTACAAGTACGTAACTTTAGAAGATATTTTAGCTAAGAAAAAAGATTCAAGAAAGATATTTTTAGTTTGTGATTCTTTAGAAGATCCTCACAATCTAGGCGCAATGATAAGAAGTTGTGATGCGTTCTCAATTGATGCGATTATTATTCCTAAGAATAGATCAGTTTCTATTACTGAAACTGTAGCCCATGTATCAACAGGAGCTATTGAATACGTGCCTATTTGTATGGTTAATAATTTAGGAAATGCACTTAGAAAATTACAAGAAAATAACTTCTGGGTTGTTGGTACTGATGCGAGTGCAAAACAAGAAGCTAAAGATATTGCTAAAGATTTAAATTTAGCTGTAATTATTGGCTCTGAAGGATTTGGTATTTCAAAACCTTGTAAGAATCTTTGTGATTACTACATCAAAATTCCTATGACTGGACATGTAAATAGCTTAAATGCTAGTGTTTCAGCTGGTATTATTTTAGCCCTTTTAGTTTAGTTATACATAATTAATGTGTGTATAAAGATTATAATGATTATGAACTAATTTATTTAATTTTTGAGCATAATGAAAAGGCTTCAAAAATTTTAATAAATAAATATGAAAAATATATCAAAAAGATAGTTTTTGAATATGGTTTAACATATTCTAAAGAGGATGCAATTCAAGAGTGTTTAATTTTACTATTCGATTGTATTAAACGATATGATATGTCTTCTAATTCTATGTTTTTTACTTATTATTCAGTTTGTGTGAAACATAGAATTATCAAGTATTTGCGTATGCAAACTAAAGATAAACAAATTATGTCGTATAACGAACAGATAGATTACGGGTTTAGAGAAGATAGTGCATTATTTGATTTTGAAGAAAAACCAATCACGTTTGCGACTAAACTTGAAAATCTAATATATAATGAAGTTTTCAAAAGTGGAATGAAAATTAATGAATTCGCTAAAACATATAATGAAGATATAAAGAAAGTTTATAATTATACTTATAAGATTAGAAAAAAACTTAAAGAAGTTTATAGATAAAAACTGTGGATATTAAATTATCCACATTTTTTAATACAATTAAATTTTTTACATTTGGAAAATTGGTGCGTTTATTGACTATTTTACTTAAGTATAATAAAATATATGAGAACACTTTTGAAAAGGTGGTTTTTTATTATGAGAGAAAAAGTAATTCTAGTATGTGAAGAATGCTTAAGTAGAAATTATACTACTACTAAAAATAAAGCAACTACTAGTTCACGTCTTGAGTTTAAAAAGTTTTGCCCAAGATGTAACAAGTATACAATTCACAAAGAAACAAGATAGGCAGGAAAGTTATGGCTATTAAAGAAAAAGTTGATGTTTTAGACAGAAAAAGTAGAATTTTAGAAGTACTTTCTAAAGATTATAAATGGGAAACATATTTATATTTATTTGTTTCTCTAGTATTAATTGTTTTAGGATCATTAATACTTAATGGAGTAATTTCATTTAGAGAATCAATTCCTATCGTAGGAACTTACCCTACTGCATTTGCAATCGTACTTGTAGTTATCGGTGCTTTAAGTTTAGTTTATGCTTTATTTCCATTCTGTAAATATGCATTCCCTGAATTTAGAAAAGTTAAGTGGCCTACATGGACAAAGTTTTTTGGTGATGTAGTTAGAACATTTGTATTCTTAATTATTTTTACATTATTATATTTAATGTTTGATATTATTATAAGCGAATTATTATCGCGTTACTTTAGTCTATAAGGAGAATTATTATGGCAAAAAAATGGTATATTATCCAAACTTATGCTGGACAAGAAAATAGCATTAAGGACGCAATTGAACGTCGTATTAAATCAATGAACTTCGAAGATAGAATTTATCAAGTTATGTCTCCTGAAGAAAAGTATATTGAGACTAAAAAAGATGGTACTCAAGTAGAGAAAACAAGAAAAATTCACCCAGGATACTTATATGTTCAAATTGAAGTTATTGGTGAATTTGTAGATGATGAATCTTGGTTCATGATTCGTAACACTCCAGGTGTAACAGGATTCTTAGGTTCAAGTGGTAAGGGTACAAAGCCAAACCATGTTCCTCAATATGAGATGGATGCATTATTAAGAAAAGTTGGTCTTCAACAAAAGCCTAAGTTTGACTTTGAAGTTGGTGACGAAGTTCAAATTATTAAAGGTTCATTCTCAGGTTTCCGTGGAACTGTTTCACAAGTTAACGAAGCTACACAAATCGTTACTGTTGATATCGAAATGTTTGGTCGTTTAACACCATCTGAAGAAGAAGCTAGCAATCTTCAACATGTATAAAAATTTCTGCAAGATTAAATTCTTGCAGTTTTATTTTTATCATAAATTGTATATAATAATTAAAAGGTCGTGATAAAATGTTAAACAAATCAAAAAGATTTATCTTAGGATTATTTATAATATTTTTATTTAATGATTTATGCCAATATATGCGTATTTTATTATTTGACATGAATGTTATAAGATTTGAAATATTTTACACAGTTTTAGATGGCAAAACAATTTTTAATACTGCCTTAATTTTTATATGCATAATATCTGTTTATAAATTTATTAAAGGATTCTTTAGTGAAGAATAGAATGATTTAATAGTTGACAAACTATTCAACTGTTGTATAATTTAATTAAGGAGAAATATAAATGGATTTAGAAAAAATTAAAAGAACAATGCCAACGGATGATAAAATTGCTGATTTAGCTAATTTATTTAAAGTTTTAGGCGATCCAACTAGAGATAAAATTCTTCATACTATTGAAGAATGTGAACTTTGTGTAAATGACATATGTTCTGTCCTTAATATGAATAAATCTGCTGTCAGTCATCAACTTAGAATTCTTCGTGATGCTAAACTTGTTAAAAGTAGAAAAGATGGAAAAGAAGTATATTATTCGTTTGATGATGAACATATTTCGACGATATTTAAATATGCAATTGAGCATATAAATGAGGATAAGTGAGGATTTATAAATGAAAAAAACATATGAAATTGAAGTAGATTGTGCTGCTTGCGCTCTTAAGTGTGAAGAAGCTATTAAGAAAGTTGAAGGAGTTAATGATTGTCAAATTAACTTCATGACTCAAAAAATGGTTCTTGATTGTGAAAATCATGAAGAAGTTTTAAAGAAAGCTTTAAAAGCTGCTAAAAAAGTTGAACCTGATTTTGAAATTTGTGATTAATAAGTAGTACGAAAGTACTATTTATTTTAGACAATAGTTGAACGATTGTTCAATTGTTCGGAGGAAATATGACTAAAAAACAAAAGAAAAATTTAAAAAGAATTTGTATAGCGCTCGCGATGTTTTTTATCGTTTTAATAACTGATAATATATTAAAACATATAACTTCACTAAATCTAACGAATGGTTTAGCAGATTTAGTTAGTAATAAAAAAATTGGTTGGTTAATTCCGTTTATACTTTATTTTATAATTTACATCTATATAGGACATGATGTACTTAAAAAGTCTGCTATTAACATAAGTCATGGGCAAGTTTTTGATGAAAATTTCTTGATGGCTCTAGCTACACTAGGTGCATTCGGTCTTGGTATTTATACAGGTATAGTTAGCGGTAATCCAGAGGGCTTTGATGAAGCTTGTGCAGTACTTTTATTCTATCAAGTAGGAGAGTGGTTCCAAAGCTATGCGGCCGGAAAAGCTAGACGTAATATTTCAAGTCTTATGGATATAAGACCAGATTTTGCAAGAATTATAAAAAATGAAAAAGAAACTCTAGTAAGTCCTGAAGAAGTAAAAATAGGAGACGTAATTATTGTTAAACCAGGTGAAAGGATTCCTCTTGACGGAATTATTCAAGAAGGTAAATCCACACTTGATACAAAAGCCTTAACAGGAGAATCTTTACCTCGTGACGTATCAGAAAACGACGAAGTAATTTCAGGTACTGTTAATTTAACAAGTACGTTATACATAAAGGTAGAAAAAGAATTTGGTGAATCTACAGTTAGTAAGATTCTAAATTTAGTAGAAAATGCTTCAAGTGAGAAGTCTAAATCGGAAGCATTTATAACTAAATTTGCTAAATACTATACTCCTGTCGTTGTTATATCAGCAGTCTTACTTGCGTTTATTCCTCCATTTATTAATTTAATAATGCATGAACCTGCATTATTTAATGTATGGATTTATAGAGCTCTATCATTTTTAGTTGTATCTTGTCCATGTGCTCTTGTTATATCTGTTCCGTTATCGTTCTTCTCAGGACTTGGCGGAGCTAGCCGAAACGGTGTTTTAATTAAAGGTTCTATTCATTTAGAGAGATTTAACAAAGCAAATATCTTTGTATTTGATAAGACAGGTACATTAACTAAAGGTAATTTTAAAGTAAGTAAAATATACGGAGCTAATAAAGAAGAAATTATTAAATATGCTAAAATAGCTGAAAAAGATTCTAATCATCCTATTGCATTATCCATTAAGGAGTTAGAGGGCGAAGAGGTAAGCGAAAAATATAGTATAGAAAATGTTTCTGGATTTGGTGTTGTTGCTAGTAACAAAGAAAACACTATTCTTTGTGGTAACAATAAATTGATGGAAAAATATAATATTAATTATGTAGAGTCTAGTGACTTAGGTACTGTTGTATATGTAAGTTTAAATAATGATTTCTTAGGATATATTGTTATTGAAGATGAGATTAAAGAAGATACTTTAGAAACTATAGATTACCTAAATTCTATTGGAGCTCGTACTGTAATGCTTACAGGAGATAATGAATCTGTTGCTAGTAAAGTTAGTAAGGGTGTTCATATAAAAGAATACAAGGCGAATTTATTACCACAAAATAAAGTAGATGAAGTAGATAAATTACTTCTTGAAAAGAAAGATAACGAATATCTTTGTTTTGTTGGGGATGGAATAAATGATGCGCCCGTAATTATGAAATCTGATATAGGTATAGCAATGGGCGGTGTTGGTAGTGATGCCGCAATAGAGGCTAGTGATATAGTATTAATGCATGATGACCTTAAGAGTATTATTGTTGCTAAAAAAGTTGCTAAAAAGACTATGAGAATAGTTTATGAGAATATTATATTTGCATTACTTGTTAAAGTATTAATATTAATATTTGCAGCTATAGGTTTTGCTAATATGTGGATTTCTGTATTCGGAGACGTTGGTGTTGCAGTTATTGCTATCTTAAATGCTATGCGTGCTAATTCAAAGAAATATTAATATGCAATAAAAGTATTAGAGATTGTAGGTTTCTAATACTTTTTTAATGTCTTTTTGTTTAAAAAATATAGTAATAATGGTATCATATTTATTAACAAGGTAGTGATTTTATGAATATATTAATAGTTGGTTTAGGTATTATAGGCGCATCTTATGCAAAAGGACTTAAAGATAAAGGCCACACTATATATGGTGTAGATATTAATAAAGAAACATTAGAGTATGCATTAGATAATAATATTGTAGATTTTGCCTCATCTGATGCTAGTTTATTTATTCCTAAGGTAGAGCTTATTATAATTGGTTTATATCCTAATAATATTATTGAATTTTTAAAGAAGTATAAAGATTTATTTAACGAAAAACATTTAATTACCGATGTATGTGGTGTTAAAAGATGTTTTTTAGATGAGGCTATTGAAATATCTAAGCCCGCACGTTTCGTGTCGCACCACCCAATGGCAGGGCGAGAAAAGATAGGTATTAAATTTAGTGATCCTACAATATTTAAAAAAGCTAATTTTTTAATTATTGATGAAAACAGTTTAGAAAGTGATATAGATACTTTAAAAGTCATTGCGCACGACTTAGAGTTTGCACGTATTAGTGTAATTTCAAAAGAAAAACATGATAAAATGATAGGTTTTACTAGCCAATTAGCTCATGCAATAGCTGTAGCTCTTGTTAATAGTGATACTCAAAGTGACACAAAGAATTTTATTGGTGACTCGTATAGAGATTTAACACGTATTGCAAAAATAAATAAAGATTTATGGAGTGAATTATTCTTTTCTAATAAAGATTATTTAATTAACGAAATTGATAATTTTGAATTCTTTTTAGATAAGATAAAGACTGCCTTAATAAATGATGATAGAGCGCTGCTTGAAGAACAATTTGTAAGTGCTAAAGAGATTAGAGAGAAGATGGAAAAATAATGAAAATTATAAATATGACTTTAAAAAATAATCCTTACAATGTTTACATTGAAGAGGGCATTTTAGATAACTTAACTAAATATATAAAAGAAGTTTATAAGAATAAGAAAGTATATATTATAACTGACTCTAATGTAGGACCTTTATATTTAGAGAAAGTAAGTAAACAATTAGAACATGATTATGTTGTAAATCATATTGTAGTTCCTGCTGGTGAAGAATCGAAATCATTTGATACTTATGTAAGTGTTCTTAAACAATTATTTGATTTAGAAATTAGAAGAAATGAGTTACTTATTGCGCTTGGAGGCGGAGTAATAGGCGATTTAACCGGTTTTGTAGCTTCATCTATTTATAGAGGAATTCCTTATGTAGGTATTCCTACGTCCCTACTTAGTCAAATGGATTCTTCAATTGGTGGAAAGACTGGTATAGATTTTTTTGGTAGAAAAAATGTTGTTGGAGCTTTTAAACAACCTTTAACTGTTTTAATTGACCCTAATACTCTTAAAACACTACCAGCGGTAGAGTTTTCAAACGGAATGGGTGAACTTATTAAACACGGGATGATTGGAAATAAAAATCTATTTAATCGCCTTAAAGATCACCCTCAAATTGATGAAGATATTATATACGAATCTTTATCTGTTAAACAAAATGTTGTACTTAAAGATGAGTTCGATCAAGGTGATAGAATGATTTTAAACTTTGGTCATACATTTGGTCATATTATTGAACTTGAAGAAGGATATAAACATGGTGAAGCTGTAGGAATTGGGATGTTAATGGCACTAAAGCTTGGTGAAGATTTAAATATTACGCCTAAAGATATATATCCTGATTTATTAAATATATTAAAGAGTTATAATCTTCCTACAACATATTATGATTATAAAAAATATCTTGCTAAAACTATTTATGATAAGAAAAATTTAGCTGGTACTGTATCATTTATTTTAATAGGTGAAATAGGTAAAACTGTAATTTATAAAATAGATGAAAATAAATTAAAGGAGCTTATTTAATGAATGTTAGAATAACACCTCATAAGTTAGTTGGTAGTGTGAAAGTACCACCTTCTAAAAGTCTAGCTCATAGAGCTATTATATGTGCATCTTTAGCTAATGGAGTATCTAAAATAACTAATGTATCTTATTCAAATGATATATTAGCTACAATCGATTCTATGCGTGCTTTAGGTGCAGAAATTGATGTTTTTGATGACTATGTTATTGTTAAAGGATGTAGACCTAAACGTGTTAAAGATGTTATTGATGCGAATGAATCTGGTTCTACACTTCGTTTCATGATACCACTTGCGTTAATTGATCCAAACCCTATTACATTTGTAGGACATAATAAATTAGTTGATAGACCTCTTGATACTTATTTCGATATATTTGAAAAACATAATATAAATTATACTAAAGATTCTAATCACTACTTGCCTTTAACTTGTTCAAATAAATTGACTGGTGGAACATATTATCTAGAAGGTAATGTATCTAGCCAATTTATTACAGGACTTTTGTTTGCTCTTCCTTTGTGCGCATCTGATAGCAAAATTATTATTACTACTAAAATTGAAAGTTTAGGATATATTAATTTAACACTTGATATTTTGAAAAAATACGGCATTGATATAGCATATAAAGATAATGAATTTATTATTAAGGGAAACCAAGAATATAAACCTTTTGATTACGAAGTAGAGGGTGATTTTTCACAGGTTGCGTTCTTTTTAGCTGCCAATATGCTAGGAAATGATGTTAAAATTGAAGGCGTAAACATGGACTCTTTACAAGGGGATAAAGAAATTGTTGTAGATATTCAAAAGTTGGGCGCAACAATTAAATATGAAAACAATTCTTTAATTACAAATGTAAAAGAGTTAAAGAGTGTTAATATTGATGTTTCACAAACTCCAGATTTAGGCCCTGCTTTAAGTGTTATATTTACACAAGCAGAAGGTACTTCGAAATTAGTTAATGCGTCAAGACTTAGAATTAAGGAATGCGATAGAATAACTTGCGTAAAAGAAGAGCTTAATAAACTAGGTGCAAATACGAGTGAAACAGAGGACTCTTTAATTGTAAATGGCAAAACAAATATAAAAGGTGGAACGATTGATTCACATAACGATCATCGTTTAGTAATGGCTTTTGCAATGCTTGCAACTATAGCTGATTTTGATATTGTTATAATGAATGCTAGCGCTGTTAAGAAGAGTTATCCAAATTTCTTTAAAGATTATATTTCACTTGGAGGAATAGTTAAATATGAATAAATTAGAAACTGCACGAGAAATAATTAATTCTTGTGATAAAGAAATGATTGAATTATTTAAAAAGAGAATGGCTGCTAGCAAGATGGTTGCCGAGTATAAAAAAGAAAATAATCTTCCTATATTAGATAGTAAAAGAGAAGAGATAATTATAAATAAAAATATTGATTTATTAAACAATGAAGAACTTGAAAACTATTATTTAGAATTTTTTAAATCTTTACTTAAAGTAAGTAAAGACTATCAAAGTAAATTAAATGAGGATTAATATGAAGTTTGGATTACTTGGAAAACATTTATCTCATAGTTATTCTCCACTTTTACATAAAAAGCTTTTTGAACTTAAAAAGCTTGATGCAAGTTACGAGCTTATAGAAACTGATGAAACAAATTTAAATAATTATATAGTAAAACTTAAAAATGGTGAATATAACGGTTTTAATGTTACCATTCCTTATAAAAAAGATATTATGAAGTATCTTGATGTAATTGATGATGTGGCAAAAGAAATCGGTGCTGTTAACACTGTTTATTTAAAAGATGGTTTAGTACATGGTACAAACACTGATTATTTTGGCTTTTTAAATGAACTTAAATATTATAATATCAATCTAGAAAATAGAGAGTGTTTAGTATTGGGAACAGGTGGAGCTAGTCTTGCAATTACTAAAGCTATTAATACTTTAAAAGGACATCCTATTTATGTTTCTCGAAATCCTAAAGGTCTTGAATTAGGATATTCTGACTTAGATAATAGAGAGATTGATGTAGTAGTTAATACAACACCTGTTGGTATGTTTCCAAATATATATAATAGTCCTTTAAAAGAAGAAGTTGCTAAAAAAGCACAAGTTATTGTTGATATTATTTTTAATCCTTCAAAAACTATGTTAATGAGTTATAACGAAAATAGTTATAATGGTCTTATGATGCTAGTGATGCAAGGTGCTAAAAGTGAAGATATATGGCTTGGTAAGGAATATAATATTGATTATAATAAATTATATTTAGATATTGAAAAGGAGATTAAAGGTGAATAGTTTTGGTACTATTTTCCGTATTAGTATTTACGGAGAATCACATGGTGAATGTTGTGGAATATTAATTGACGGCGTTAAGAGTGGTATTAAGTTATCTGAAGAGGATTTTATTCCTGATTTAACTAGAAGAAAAGCTGGAAAAAAAGGTACAACACCTCGTATTGAAAAAGATATGCCTCATATTATGAGTGGCGTATTTAATGGATACACTACGGGTGCTCCTATTTTAATTAATTTTTTAAATGAAAATGTTAATGATAATGATTATTCAAATTTAATTAAACATCCACGCCCAGGACACTGTGATCTTACTGCTTATCAAAAATATGATGGTTTTAATGATTACCGTGGTGGTGGAGCATTTTCAGGTCGTTTAACACTTGGTATTGTTTGTGCTGGTGTGATTGCTAAAAAAATCACTAATTTTAATGTAACAAGTGAAATTGTATCTTTACATAATAATAAGAATAAAGAAGAGTTCGATAAAGAATTAGAAGATGCTATTAAAAATATGGATTCTATTGGTGGCACTATTAGACTTAAAGCTAGTAATGTTCCTTTTGGACTTGGTGAGCCTTATTTTGATTCTTGTGAATCAAAAATCAGTCACCTACTATATTCAATAGGCGCAGTTAAAGGTGTCTCTTTTGGTGTAGGATTTGACGGTGAAGCTTTAAAAGGATCTGAGTTTAATGATTTAATCATTGATGAATTTGGTAAAACTAAAACAAACAACAATGGTGGAATTAATGGTGGTATAAGTAACGGAAACGATATTATAGTTAATGTTTTTGTTAAACCTACAGCATCTATTGGCGTTAGTCAAGAAACTTATAATTTTGAACATCATAAAGTTGAGACATTACAAATTAAGGGACGTCACGATGCATGTATTGCGCTTAGAGCTCCTGTTGTTTTAGAAGCATGTTTAAATATAGCACTTTGTGATTTATATTTGATGAATAAAGCTTTAAAGTAAGAAGAAATCGCCTATATAAAGGGCGATTTTTTCGATTTAGCAAAAATTAACAAAAAAATTTAAAAAAGTTATTGCAATTACACATTTTATATGCTATTATAATTAAGCGCTGGTTCGGTGGTGTAGTGGTTAACATGCTTGCCTGTCACGCAGGAGATCACGGGTTCGATCCCCGTTCGAACCGCCAAGTATGCGACATTAGATCAATTGGATAGATCGTTTGGCTACGAACCAAAAGGCTAGGGGTTCAAGTCCTCTATGTCGCGCCATTATTAAAAATTTTATCTTATAAATCATTGACAAGCATAATAATGCTTATGTCACATCGGAAAGTAGCTTAGCTTGGTAGAGCGCCTGGTTTGGGACCAGGAGGTCGCAGGTTCAAATCCTGTCTTTCCGACCATCTTTGCAGGTGTAGTTTAATGGTAGAACCTCAGCCTTCCAAGCTGTTGACGTGAGTTCGATTCTCATCACCTGCTCCATATTGAAAGTGTAGGCTTGATACAAGAAATAGTGTATTAAGCCTTTTTTTGTATTTAAAATAACAGTATTTGAATTTTTTTAAGATGTTTGGTTTGAGAATTGAAAATTTTTGTATAATTTCTTAGGCCTTGTTTTCTTTTTATAATTTGCTAGAAAATGAAAGGTGCTGGCAATAAAACAAAGCCATCTGCTAGAAAGCGAAAACAAAATGATTATAAATCTTCATAATTATAAGGACAAAAAATTTGAGATATTTTTAAAAAATGTCGGTGTAAATGTCGCGTTTTAATTGAAAAATGTCGCCCACAATGCTATAATTTCTATATGAAAAAAATAAGATGCGAGGAGATATAAAATGTTCATTGAATCTAATAAAATAGAACTTAAGTCTAAATATACTGATCAAATTGTCAAAGAAATTGTAGCTTTTATTAATGCTGATGGTGGAAAAATTTATATTGGAATTAACGATGATGGAATTGTATGTGGCGCCCAAAAAATTGATGAATCTTTAAGAAGTATTTCAGACGTTATTACTACTCAAATAGAACCGAATGCAATTGATAGCGTAAAAACTGAACTAGAAATTATAGAAGGACTCCCTGTTATTGTTATAAATGTTAAAAAAGGTATTTCACCTTTATATTGCATAAAAAAATATGGTTTTTCATCAAGTGGTTGTATGATAAGAATAGGATCAAGTTGTAGAGAAATGAGTGAAATGCAGATTAAAGAAAGATATAAAATGCGATTTTTTGATGATGACATAATTGTTTCCTCTCCTACAAATTTAAAGACATTATCTTTTTTTACACTTAAAAATTCGTATTTAGAAATGGGATATAAGCTTAATGATGATACCTTTGAAACGAATTTAAAACTTGTTAATAATAATGGGGATTATAATGTAATGGCGGAATTACTGTCTGATAACAATAGATATTCACTCATATTTGTTAAATTTAGTGGAATTAATAAAGCGAGCATTTCACAACGAAGTGATTATGGAAATAAGTCTATTATATTTGGGTTTAAACAAATGATGAATAGAATAGCATCTGAAAATATATGTATTTCAAATACTACATTAAGGCCTAGAATTGATACTTATTTATTTGATTATGATAGTGTTAATGAGGCGATAGTTAATGCGATTGTTCATAATGATTGGTCTATTGCAGAACCACAAGTATCCTTTTTTCATGATAGAATTGAAATATTGTCTCATGGTGGATTGCCTCATACTTTATCATTAGAAGATTTTTATCGTGGTATTAGTAAGCCAAGAAATATAAGATTGATGAAGATATTTTCCGATTTAGACATTGTTGATCATACAGGACATGGCGTTCCAATCATTATTGAAAAATATGGACGTGATGCTTTTGAAATAAGTGATAATCATATTATAGTTACAATTCCGTTTAATTCAGAAGTTATGAAAACAATAAATGTCGGTATAAATGTCGGTATAAATGTCGGTATAAATCTTAATTCAATGGAAAGAAAAATTATAGAATTAATTCTAAATGATCCAACTTTGACAGCAGAAAAATTA
Organism: Anaerotignum sp.; assembly: GCA_963617645.1. Lineage (GTDB taxonomy): Bacteria > Bacillota_I > Bacilli_A > Acholeplasmatales > Anaeroplasmataceae > JAEELC01. The sequence goes on from CAVEPF010000001.1 coordinate 20,509, forward strand.
TCAATTGAAATTAATAAAACAAAAAGAACAGCTGAAAGATATTTGAAATCATTACAAGAAAAAGGATATATCGAAAGAAGCGGCTCAAATAAAAATGGTTATTGGAAAGTTTTAAAATAAAAATAATTGTTGAGTAAATACATAATTGTTTGAATTTATGATGCTGAAAATTATGAAATTATTGTTGGCGTATAAAGAAAAATAAAAAAATGAAAACGGTAAATGTAGTAAATTTACTTAGAAAATGAAGTAATATTAAAAATTGATAGGTCGTTTAAAATGGACCCTATAAAGTAAGCACTTAAAAAAGTGGATTCTACTTTATACTGAACTCCTAAAGTCTTTCCAATAGCCTGGTCCAACTTTAGGGGTTCACATTAAAAAGGCTCTTTTATTTTTAAAGACAAATTAAAGAAAAAAGGAACTTACGCTCCTTGATTTTGTATATTTAAATTTATTTCTTTACAGTCCGTTATTTTTTTAGTTATTTGATTTTTCTCCGGCAATATTTGTGTTAAAGATATTTTTTATTTCTTCTAAATCACTTGTTTGACCTAACGCCCACATTAACTTAGTAACACAAGCTTCGTTAGTCATATCGTGCGCTGTAATAACACCATTTTCAAGACTTTTCTTACCAACTTCGTAAATGTTTAAGTTAACACCATCATATAAACATTGACTAGAAACAACTACAGGAATATTTAAAGACAAAGCCTTTTTAAGATAAGGAGTGAAGTCACGACGAACGAATTGAATTCCTCCTTGACCGAATGCTTCGATTACTATTCCGCGAATATTTGAATTAATTAACATATCAATTATTTTAGGATCTGTAGCAGGTGTAAGCTTTAATAAGAATACATTAGTATTGATATTTGTATTTAAAGTAGAAGTTTCTTTATAAACAGGCAAATTATTTTTGTTTATAGTTAATCCGTTAGAATCAATTTTACCTACAGGCATTGTATTTATAGATTCAAACGCATGAAAAGAAGAAGTTCTTACTTTAACTGCACGATTAGCTAAAATTATTTCTCTATCAAAGGCTATAAAAATACCACGATAAGAACTTGAAGCCATTTTAAATGCGGCTTTTATATTTGAGATTGCATCTGTAAGCTCATTGTCTATTGGCAATTGAGAACCGGTAAAAACGATAGGAATTAAAGGATTTTGAATCATAAATGATATCATACTTGCTGTATAAGCCATAGTATCTGTACCATGAGTTACTACAATACCATCATAACTTGTTTGTTCTTTATATATAGCATTAGCTATAATACACCACTCTTCAGGTTGTATATTAGTACTATCTAAAATCATTAATTCTTTACTTAAAATTTCTAAATCATGTATAGGTCCAATATATTTTAACAAATGATCAACATTTGACGGAACTAATCCGTTATTTGATTTAACAGAAGAAATAGTTCCTCCTGTTGTTAATAATAAAATACGTTTCATAAATTTGCCTCACAAGAAGATTATACATTAATTAATTAAATTTTAGCATATAAATTAATTTGATTTAAAAGTTTTTTCTAGTTAAATAAAAAAAATAAAAGGCTTGATAAATTATCAAACCTTGTTATTACTTAAATGGGGCGTCATACAGGAATCGAACCTGCCAGTAACGGTGCCACAAACCGCCGTGTTAACCGCTTCACCAATGACGCCATGTCATAAGCATTATTAATTATATATTATGTTTAAAAGTTTGTAAATAGCGATTTGAAAAAAATATGAAAAAAACGAAATTATTCTTTTTTTTATATTATCTTTAATTTATAATATAAATAATCTTAATTGGAGGATTAAAATGAAAAGATTTCCCGCACTAGCGATTTTATATTATGGTTTTACAGTTATAATTGGTGCTATCTTAGTTTTTTATTTTTTAAGTTTTGGCACAACTAATAAAACTAGTAAACTATTAACTAAATATGCAGAAGAATCTAAACACTTCGATATGACTAGACTTTTATCAGTATATCAAAATCCTAATGTTATTCTTGAACAAACATTAGATGACGGTACTAAGTTTTCTGTATATGAAGTAGATGCTACATATTCTAAGACTATTGATGAAAAAAATTATTATTTAACTGAAAAAGGTTATATGGGTATTATTACAAATCCAGGAGATAATTGGAATCGTAAAGAATACCAAGATAATGATGGCGTATATCACAATAATTTTGGTTTAGTATTTAATGGTACTAGTACAAGTGGAGAATCTATTAGTTATACATATAGAATTGGATATGTTGAAAGTGAAACATATGAATCTGATACAATTAAAAATACTATTAAAAATAGATATTATAGTTACGAAACATGTCAATTCTATTATTTTATGATTGGTGATTCAGTTTTTGAAGAAAATAATTTAGCAAGTATTTCAAGTTTCTCATTTGTAAATGCTAATAATGAAGTTTCAAGTACTATTGATTTTGTATCACCTTTAACTTTATCAAGTGATTTCTTTAATTATATGACTGAATTCAATACTACTTATAACAATTATGTTATAACTAGTGAAAGTGATAGTACAATAAGTGATAGTACAATACAAGCTTATGTTGACGAGACTGATGTTAAAGTTGTTGAAGCAGGATACTTTAAAACTAATTTAGCTGAAGTTGTAAAGTATGTTCCACTACAAAATGTATTAAAAATTGTAGGATATTTCTTAGCTATTTTAATTATTGGTGATTTCTTAGTTGGTAAGCATCGTATTATACATTTCTTTGCTAAACTATTTGGTAAAAAGAGTCCTTCTAATAATGTACCTGAATATATGGATACTTATGAAGTAAATGTTACATTTAAGGCTAATGGTATTGTTGATGATAGCGAAATAAAAATTAGATATTTTTCTGAAAGTGGTAATGAACTTATATTTAATTTGAATAAAGCAAATAACTTTGAAGACACAAAAAGAATTCAAAACGGTACATACACAAATCCAATAATAGAATCTAGAGATTATATATGTGATGATTTACCTTCAAGTTTAACTATTAAAGGATTTAAATTTTATCAAGAGTTTACGTTTAGAAAAAAATAGTTTATATTAGACATATGATTGTATTTCATATGTCTATTTTTAAATAGGGAGGTATTATGTCTAAAACTACTAATTGTATTAAGATGCTTGAATTATTATACGGAAAAGAAGTTGTCTCAAAACAAGAACTAGCTGAAGTACTTCAAACGAATTCAAGAAATATTGTTGAATATAAAAGAGAACTTGAAAAAGCAGGGTATATAATAAATGTTACAAGAGGAATATATGGTGGGTATAAGTTAGTTCGTGATAAAGACTTTCATTCAAGAAACCTAAATGAAAGTGATAGAGCAGTATTACGTGAAGCTAATGTATTTTTAAGTCAAAATAGAGAGTTTATTCATAGTAAAGAATTAATGAGCGCTGTAGGTAAAGTTTTATCTGATGCGACACTGCATGATGATGTTAAAGATAAAATATCTATTGAACGTTTTCCACTATTAATGTCTAAAGAAGAAATAGCATTAAGATATACTATTTTAGAAGAAGCTATAGATAGTCACAATAAGGTATTAATTACATATAATAATTTAAATGGTGATTCTAATAAAAAATATATTTTTCATCCTTATGAATTCTTTATATATGATGATGCATGGTATACTTTAGGTTATGTTGAATTTAAATATAAAGACAAAACAACTATCTCTAAAGACCCTATTTATTTAAAATTAAATAGAATTGTTGAATTAAAGAAAATGAATGAGAAATTCTCTCCTTTTAATAATTTTGATAAATCAAAATATATTGATAAAAATGGAATGTCTAGAATTGGTGAAAAGTATCATTTAAAATTACTTTTAAAGGACCAAACTGCAGTATTAGCAAGTGAGAGAAAGTTTAGCGAAGATCAAGTTATAACTCGTATTGATTCTAATCACATTTTACTTGAATGTGAAATGAGAAATGAGTCTCGTATTTTGAGTTTTATTAATTACTTTGGTTCAAATTGTATTGTCTTAGAACCAGATTATATTAGAAATTTAGTAAAAGAGGAAAATCGAAAAATGATGATAAATAATACTGATAATAAAAAAACAGTCTTTTTTGACTTTAATGGTACAATTTTAGACGATGTTGATTTGTGTTTAAATATATTAAATCAAATGTTAACAGGAAGAGGATATCAAAGCGTAAGTAAAGAAAGATACCTAAGCATATTTACATTCCCTATTGAAGATTATTATAAAGAGGCTGGATTTAATTTTGATGTTCATCCTTTTAAAGAGTTATCTAAAGAATTTATAAAACTATATCAAAATGCATCCCTCTCTTGTAAGTTAAATGACGGAGTTATTGAACTTTTAGATTATTTAAAAGAAAACAATTATAATATTGTTTTACTTACAGCAAGTGAATATAAAAATGTATGTGAACAATTAAGGCATTTTAATATTATTAATTATTTCAATGAAATACTTGCTACTGATAATATTTATGCAGTTAGTAAAGTTGAAAGAGGGTTAAATTATATTAATAATTATAGCATTGATAAAACTAAGTCTGTTATGATAGGTGACACATTACATGATTTAGAAGTTTCAAACAAACTTGGAATTAAGTGTGTATTATATTCTAAAGGTCATCAATCAAAAGAAAAACTTAGCAGTGAAAATACAACTATTGATAATATTATTGATTTAAAAAAATATCTTCTTTAGTTACTGTCTCTTGTAAATAATAACGTTTTTGGTTATAATTTGTAGTATAACCTCGAGGAGGATTTTATGAAAAAAGCAATTAAGAAAATTTTAGCTTGCACAATCTTAGGAATGTCTTTATCCTTAACTTCTTGTGCGTTAAGCGATGCGAATGTATATAACTATTGGAAAGTAAATGGTACTGAATATTTATCTAAAGATCATATAGTAGAAAAAGTATCTGCTAAGAAAGTTGAAAAAATGGTTGGTAAACAAACTGAAGACTCTGACTACATTTATGTTTTCTATGGTCAAACAGATAGTACAACTAGCCAAAACGCAATGCAAGTATTCAATGAACAAGCAATTCAATATGAAATTGATACTCTTTATTGGGTAGACTCTAATCTTACAACAAAGAAGAGAGAAGATGCTGAAAGCAGATTAAGAATGTCTGATTCTAATACTATTCCTGCTCTTATCGTATATAAGAATGGTAGTGTAGAATTTGATTCTAGTAGACCTACTTATAAAAATAACTCAAAGTTCACTAATTATATAGTAGCTGAAGTAGCATTCAAACATTTATATGATGCAAATGGTGAATATAGTTTAAAATAAATTAACTGAGATTTAGCTTTTTTAGCTAAATCTTTTTTTATAAAAATAGGCAAAATGCAAATTCGACATTGTCGAAAAGTGTCGAAAACGTTTTCATATACTAAGTGTTAATAAAAGTCTTGCAAATTAAAAAAATATGAATATAATAATTATCGTATTCATTAAATGAATACATTTCCAATAAATCTTTTCTTTTTCTTTGCTAGTCGAAAATCGATTAGCTTTTTTCTTTTTTGCTTGATAGATATTATAAATTCTACTATAATATAAGTAGCGAGGTATACGATATGAGTTTAAAATCATCTGATATTATTTTCTTTATAGCATTAGTTATAATCATTGCACTTTGTATCGGATTCTATTTCTTAATTCCTGTTTTAAATAAAAAGAATTATAATCAAGCACGTAAAGATCTTGAAACAAGAAGAACAGCTTATTATAATGCAAAAGGAATTGATATTAATCAATTAGATAATAATGATTAAAAAGTCTAGAGATTTATTCTCTAGATTTTTTTATAAAAAAACCAATCTTTCGATTGGCTATTAGTTATTATTAAGTTGGTTGACTCTTAAATAATTTAAGAATCTTGAAATAAATTCTCCGTTAGTGGGTTTTTTAGCATAAGTAATAATTGGTCCTAGATAATATTCTATGTTTTTTTCGTTATCTTTATTTGACCAAGTTAAGTTTATAGCATTACGCATAGCTCTTTCGATAGAAGATGCGGTTGCATTATAATAAGAAGCTACGGCAGGGTATAAACTTTTTGTGATTGATTCTAATAATGATAAGTCATTATAGGCTAAATAAATTGCCATTGATAAGAAGTTAAAACCTTTTAAGTGGGATGGAATACCAAGAAGCCCTAAATTGTTTTTAATTGTAGACATTAATTTATCTTCTTCTTTAATAGTATCCTTTTTAATATTAAGTGTTTTAATAGCGTTTAATAAATTGCTTAGTTCTATTGGTTTTATAATGAAATAATCAACACCAAGCATAGAAGTACGTTTAATTAAAGCTTCGTTATTGAACGCTGTCATAACTATTATATTTTTAGGTCTTTTATAAGTCTCTATAGTACTCATTTTTTCAAGTACGTTGATACCATCACATTTAGGCATAAATATATCTAGTAATAATATATCTACAGTGTTACTTTTTAAATAGTTTAATAATTCAGTACCACTTGAAAATGTTGCAAGAATATTGTAACCATTTAGCTCAAGATATTTAGATATCATGAGAACTAATTCTTTATTGTCGTCTGCAATGACTACGTTTTTGTGTTCCATCAAAAACCTCCTAGTCGAATTTTGTCGAAATTACATTATTATAATAACAAAAAAATGTAATTCTTTCAATAAAAAATTAATCTATAGAAAATGATGTTTTTAAATTTAAAATAAAGTCATTTAGTTTATTTATTTCGCTTTGTTCTAATCTATTAACGAAACTTGGCATTTTGAGAGTATCAAAATCTACATTGAATTTGAATGTATTTGGTTTGTTCCAAGAATCAAATAATAGAGGATTGATGTGGTTACCAACAATTTTTGTATTTAAGAAAGTAGCAGCTCCGTACTCTCTCCATGGTCTAGCAAGAAGAACCGAATTATCTTTAACACCACTGTTTATTAAAGTACAATTGTTAAAAATATAACCATATTCTAAATCCTTACTAGTGCTAGGAGCAGAAATAAAACCACTTCCTGTTGAACACAACGTACAATTATCAAATAATGCCAGAGCAGAACCAAAGATAAAATCAATATTGCCTTCAATATAACAAGAAGAGTATATTTGTGTACTTTCTTTATATATTAATTCGTCTTTAGGTAATAAGTCTTTATATCTAATAATTAAATCTTTAGGAATAGGACCGGTGAATAATGTATCTTGTCCACCAAGTAATTTTAAATTAATTCCCCTAAAGTTATTACCTAAAACCTCAAGCGATACAGCTTGACCGTAAATTGTATTATCTTTACAGGAATTTTCTATTGTTAAATTTTTTAGTGTAACATTGTCACCTAAGACATTCATTGTATATGTTCTAACAGTTAAATATTCTTTATTATCAGTATGTATCTTATTATAATAATCATTATTTGTAATTATAACTTCACCTACACCGCAAATTGTGATATTAGATTTTGTTATTTTTATTTTTTCTTTATAAATTCCACTTTCTATATATAAAGTATCAAAATCATTCATTTTTGTAATGATTTTTGAAATATTTTCGTTTTTTTTACAAAAAAAATCCATATGATCCTCCAAAAACGTCTAGATTATATCATAATTTTGTCGAAAGTGCTTGATTTATGAAAAGGTTTTCAAAAATATGAAAAAGTTTTCATAAATTACTTGAATATTGCGTTTTCAAGTGTTAAAATGTTAAATGAAATAGGAGAAGGCTTTTTTAATTTGCCTATTTTTAGAGAAAGGAAATAGTAATGAGTTTTAAAAAATATAGATTCATCGATCTTACTTCCTTAATTATTATAGGTATTTTTACTGAGGCTCTTGGTGTGTATTTTTCAATACAAGCAATTCCTTGGTACAATCCTTACTCTATTGTGAGCTTAGCTCTGATTAGTCTTGCGATTACAAGACATAATGTACACGGAGCTATTACAATACCAATCTTTGCGGCTACGAATATAATAACTTATATTTTAACGTATAAATTTGGTCTATCTGAAACAGTTGTAACAAATCATGTTAGCTATTATGTACTTAGAAGCGCATGTTGCTTACTAGTACAAACTAGTCCACTTATATTGTTACGATTTTATAAGAATGGTACCAATTTTTATCTCGATAGTATTGGCAAGGTATTTAATTTATCATTTATTATTTCACTTATCAGTTTAGGTATCGACATGATATTTACATTGTTAACTTCAATAATATATGCTAAAGGCTCGATTGGTGGTTCAGGTATCCTGTACTCACTAATATACGCAGTTGAATACTGCGCCATCGGTATAATATTCTTATTTATATTAAATGCTATTCTATATAAGATGAATATGTTCAAAAATTGTTATGAATATTTTGTTGAGTTAGAATATGAAAAGAAAAATGAATTTGAATATTACAACGTTATAAGCAAAGAAACAGAAACAGAGAATGAAGATTCTCAAAAGAAAGGAATGTGATCATCATGGCTATGATAAACGGACAACAAGTCAGCGAAGAAGTCTTAGATGAAATGGAAAGAACAAAGTGGATCCGAACTTGGAAAACTCTTGTTAAAGATTGGCGTTTATATGCCCTATTAGTTCCATTATTAGTATTCATGTGGTTATTTAAATATCTTCCTATGAAAGGTATTTTGATGGCATTTAAGTACTATGAAGCTGGTAAAACAGTATTCCAAATGGACTGGCAAGGTTATATTTATGCAAAAGCAATCTTTAATGATTCTCAATTCTGGATTGCATTTAGAAATACCTTCGTTAACTCAATGTATGGTCTAGTATTTGGTTTCCCTATTCCAATTTTCCTTGCACTATTATTTAGTGAAATTAATTCTCGAGGATATAGATCAGTATTACAAGTTTGTTCATACTTGCCAAAATTTATGTCAACCGTAGTTATCACAACAGTTTTAACAATTTGGTGTAATAACTATGTATCAGGTTCTTACAAATTAACAGGTATCCTATCTAAATTGTATATTGCTATGGGCTGGATGGGTGAAAACGATCAAATTTTAAATATGCCTAAGTTCTTCCGTCCATTATACCAAGTATCAGGTGTTTGGGAAGGCGCAGGTTATGGTTCAATCGTATACTTTGCAGCAGTTCTTGCAATTTCACCTACAAGTTACGAAGCAGCTAGAATTGATGGTGCTAATAAGCTTCAACAAATTAGATATGTTACATTACCTGGTATGGCCCCTACATTATCAATTATGTTAATTACTCGTGTAGGACAAGCATTAAATATCGGTTATGAAAAAGTTATGTTACTTTATACTACAGCTTCTTATGAAACAGCAGATGTTATTTCAACATATGTTACAAGAATGAGAGAAGATAGTTCTCCTACAACTGCATATCCTAAAGGTATTGCAGCTGACTTAATGAATGCAATCATTTCAATGGCTTTAGTATTAGGTGCAAACACAATTTCTCGTAAAGTATCTGATACATCATTGTTCTAGGAGGTATTTTAAATGAAACGTCTTGATAAAACAGAAATTATATTTAGAATATTCTCATATGTGTTCTTAACTATATTTGCAGTTATTTGTGTATATCCATTATTATATGTTTTAGCGGTAGCTTTATCTGATACTCAAGGATATTATTCAAACAGCGTTGTCTTATTACCTCTTCATCAAGTAAATGGACAAATTGTTGTTGGTCTTCCTGCTTTTAACAAAATGGACAATGCATTTGCACTAGCTTTAGGTTCAAAAGCATTCTGGTTTGCATATTGTAATACTATTTTCTATGCATTCTACGGAACTATTGTATCTATGGTTATTGGTATTACTGGTGGTTATGCATTATCTAAAACACGTTTAATGTTTGGTAGAGGATTTAACTTCTTACTATCATTTACAATGTGGTTCTCAGCAGGTATTATCGCTACATACCAAAATTTCGTAGATTTAGGTATTAAGAATAAGTATGGATTTATTATCGGTTTAGGATTTAACGCATTCAACATAATCTTACTTAGAAACGGATTCAAAGGAGTTCCTTCAGAAATTGAAGAAGCTGCTACTATCGACGGAGCAAATGAATTCCAATTATTAACTAAGATTTATGTTCCAATGTCTAAATCAACATTAGCGACTGTTACAATGTTCTATGCATTATCTCGTTGGAATGGTTATTATTGGGCTTCTATCTTATTAGGACAAGATGACCAACCATTACAAGTTTACATGCGTAGACAATTAGATGAATTAACAGGTGGCGATGCTATTTGGAATTACAATTATTCTCCAGATAGTGCTACATTCGCTATGGTAATTTGTTCTATAATTCCAATTATCATCATTTATCCATTAATGCAAAAGTATTTTGCAGCTGGCGTAAATGTTGGTGGTGTAAAGGAATAATAGATATAGAAATTAAAAAAGGAGAAAAAGAAAATGAAAAAACAATTAAAAGTTGGTTTATTATCAACATTAGCTTTACTTGGAGTTGCAAGTGTTGCTTCATGTGGCGGCAATAATGATCCAAGTTCGAGCACAGGTGGTTCAAGTACACCTAGTTCAAGTACACCTAGTTCGTCAAGTGTTGTTAAGACTGGTAAATTAAACGTTGCTGTAAACTATTCACAACAATCTGGTATTTCTTATCAAGGAGCAGATGCTGTAACTTTAGAGTATGGCGAAAATATCAATTTAACAAAAGGAAAAGTTCTTCCAACATGGGAATGTATTGGTGATAAGTTAGGCGTAGAAATCACTGATGGTGCTGATTATTCTAAGTCACAAAAGGATAACTGGACTCAATATGTAAGTGAAGGATTCAAAGATGCTAATGGCAACGACATTAACCTTGTAATGGGTACTCAAACTTTATATGATACTGCTATTGCTAGTGGCAAACTTGTTGCTATTAGTGACTATTTAAATCAAATGCCTAACTTCAAGAAATGGACACAACAAAATAGATCTATTTATTCAACAATGAAGTCAACAGATGGTAAGGTTTATTACACTCCATATTTCGATGGTCTAGATGATATCGAAAAGATGAATCTAATGAATACTGCATGGATTGAAAAGTTATTAGATGGTACTGATGCTGCTGATACAAATACTCCTCTTACTAGTTATTATGAACCTACAGTAGCTGCTGAAAAAGATGCAGAAGTTATCGTTTACGATGGTACTGCTAGAAAAACAATTAAAGTTACTTATTCTAATGATACAAATGCTATTGCTAAGCAAAATGCATTATCTACAAAGAATGGTCAAACTTTACTTGCTGCATTAAAGGGATCTTTAATTGCTCAATATGGAGATTATATTTCAACTTCTGTTAATGGTGGTAAAGCTTCAAGTGGCGCAATTTATAACAAATTATCTGAAATCTTCACAAGTGAAAAAGCTTGTTATAATGTAGATGATTTAGTTGCATTAATTCGTTGCGTAAAGACTAACCCAGGTTTATTAACAGGTGATGCAACTAAGACAATTAATCCAATTGTTCCACGTGGTTCTAAAACTAGTAGACAATATACAATTGGTGAAATAGCTGCTTGGTGGGGCGTTCGTGGTATGTCTGGTGAAAATGGAAACTTATATTTTGACTTAGAAGGAAAAATTAAGGATGCTCGCACTAATACAGCAACTTATGACGCATTAACTAACATTCATAAGATTTACCAAGAACAATTAATTTATCAAGGATTTGCTTCATCATCTGATAATAATACAGAAGATAAGTATCGTAAAGATGGTATGTATGCTGGTACTGTATTCATGCTTTATGAATATAATTCATCAACTTGCCAATTCAACTCTGATTCTGATACAAATAATAAGTCAGGTTTAAATTTACAAGCTGTATTACCTCCTGTTGCTAAATGGGCTGGTGAAAAGACTGTTAAATTAAGTGGTACTGAATATAGTGGTTACTTCCATTTCTCAGAAGATAACCGTTCATTAAAGACTGGTGGTTGGGCAATCCCTTCATCTACTACTGGTGAAACTTTAACAAATGCTCTTAAATTAATGGATTATATGTTCTCTGATGAAGGTGCATTAATTCAAGACTTCGGTCCAGATACAAAGTATACAACAACTACTTCTGCTCATAAAGAAGGAGAATATGTATATTGGACTCCATATGCTGAATCAAGCGAAAAGTTAGTATTAGCTGGTGTTGAACAACCTGAAATCACACAAGCTATTAAAGATGCTATTATTGCTTCTGGTTTAGGTTGGAATAACTACTATAGAAAGTTTGTTGGTTCAACTCAAGGTATTGGTCATGTACGTCATGCAGGTCTAGATTATGAATGCTTATTCTCTGCTAAGGGTCGTGCTGGTCTTCAAATGTTAAGTAATGCTATGAGTGATGGTGTATTCTGCGTTGTTAAGACTACATTCAGTGATGAAACTTCTTTATTCTGTAATTCAATGTTAACTGGTATCCCTGTTTCTGCTGGTGTTGTAAGTGTTTATGAAAGTGATACTGCTTACAAGATGATGACTGACTTCTGGAATAACTCTAAGTCAAAAGTTGTTTGGACTGGTGCTTATGTTATCATGGATGGTTGGGATGCTTCAACTGTAACTGCAGTAATTACAAGTAAAGATAATTTATATTCTCAATTTGATCAATATAATAAAGTTTATACTACTGAACTTCAAAAAGCATTTGATTCTTTAGGTATTGTTGAAAAGTAAAATTTATCTATTTAAAACTACAAGTTATGAGGAGATTAATTCTCCTCATAACATTAATTTATTAAAATATAATTGGAGGCAATTATGAGTAAAAATAAAAGTAAACAAAAGGTGGTTTTAACATTAGTCTTAATTGCTACCATTTTGTTATTTATTTCCACAGTATGTTATATTCATGAGGCATGGACTCAACTTTCATATACTGGCATTTTTGAAAAAGATACAATGGGAATAAATTTTTTCACTGGTCCATCTTCATTAAGTTGGTCAAGTGCAGTGTTTAGTAATGCATACGAAGCAAAATATTTCTATGTTTTATTATGGGACTTAATTAATAAAACAAATAATTCATTCTTTGTGCTTAGTGTTGTTGCATTAGTTATTATAATGTTTAATTATATTGTTGGTAATCAATCTAGAAGAAAATATTATATTTCAAATTTAGTATTTGGATTATTATTACCTGTAGTAACTATTATTCTTGCTATACCAGCAATTATAGATGGTATTGATACAATTAACATTATGAATAGTGTACAAAATGATTTTGAATTATTTGAAAATTACAGAAACTTAGGTTATGTTATTTCATCTGAATCTGGTATTTATTTAATTGTTATTACTATTATTTATGTAATAATTACAATTGGATACGGAGCATATGTTACTTATCGTTTTGTTAAGACTTATCCAGGTTCAAAAAAAGTTAAATTAGAAAATTCGAGTGCTGAAAATTCAGCAAGTTTAAATAAATAGGAGGTTCTTATGAGTAATAATATTCAATACTCAGCTCAAGAAATTGAGCAACAAAAAGCAGAAATTGCTCGTCTTGAAAATGAAAAAAAAGAAGCTCTAAAACAAAAAAAGCGTGAAGCTAAAGGTCCTTCAAAAAAGGAAATTAAAGAAATTAACGCGAAGCAAAAAGCTGCTATAATCGCTTCTATGTCTGAAGCAGATTATCAAAGTATGCAACTTCAAAAAATGAGATATATGACTAATTCAATTAGTTATAAACTTGGTTATTTAGGTATTGCTTGTTCTTTAGCAGCTGGATTTATAGCTTTAAATTCTATGGCTCCTGAATACTTTTTAAACGGATTTGGCGTAGTACTTGCAATCTTGTTAAATATTATCGTCTTATTAGCAGGATTCTTATCTGCAGAAAAAGTTAAAACATATTCATTAGGTTATTCTAAGTTTATGGTTGGTTTAGGCGCTGTTTGTATATTAAGAATGTTCTGGTTTCCACGTGCTTTAATTTCTTTATACTCTCAAGTTTTAAGTAGAGCTAAAGAAGGAATTAGTTATGATGTGATTAAGACTGAATTTACTGGTAAATTAGGTAATTCAATGCTTGGTCTTGTTAGTGATGCAGATGGAAACTATATTGGATTTAAAACAACAAGTTATTTAACTGCTAATGGCTATGTTCGTGGAATTATCCTTATTGTATTATTAGGTATTGCTGCTACAGCATTCATTTGCTCAGGCATTATCGGTATTAAGAAATCTAAACAATTACATGCTTATTTAGAAACTGTTAAAGACTAGGAGGTAAATTATGGCTACAATTGTAAGTTTAAGAAATGTTAACAAAATTTACCCTAGTGGTGTTCACGCTGTTCATGATTTCAATATTGAAATTGAACAAGGTGAGTTTATCGTTATGTGTGGTCCTTCTGGATGTGGTAAATCAACAACATTAAGAATGATTGCTGGTCTTGAAGAAATTTCAAGTGGTGATTTAATCATTAATGGAAAGAGATGTAACGAACTATCTCCTAAGGATAGAAATATTGCGATGGTATTCCAAAACTATGCGTTATATGCTCATATGACAGTTTATCATAACTTAGCATTCTCTTTAACTATTCGTAAAATGGATAGTGATGAAATTCATAAGAGAGTTATGCAAGCTGCTAACATGTTAGGTTTAATTCCTTATTTAAATAGAAAACCTAAACAATTATCTGGTGGTCAAAGACAAAGAGTCGCTGTAGGTCGTGCTATTGTACGTAATCCTATCGTTTATCTTCTTGATGAACCTCTTTCAAACCTTGATGCTAAATTACGTGCATCAATGCGTAAAGACTTAGCTCAATTACATCACCAATTAAATGCTACATTTATTTATGTAACACACGATCAAATTGAAGCATTAACTTTAGCTGATAGAATTGTTGTTATGTCAATGGGTCATGTTCAACAAATTGCTTCACCAAAAGAAATGTTTGATGATCCAGAAAACGTATTCGTTGCTGGATTTATCGGAACACCTCCAATGAATTTCTATCATGGATACATTAATGAAGAAGGAAAGTTTGTTCAATTTGATAACAATTTATATTTAAAACTAACTGGCGAAGATGCTGAAAAAGCAAATTCTATGTTAGGTAAAAATCACGCAAGTGTTAAAGATGATGTCTTAACTTTTGGTAACATTAGTATTAGTGTTCCTGGCTTATCAGAAAAAGTTAATAATGAAAATGAATTTGATGTATATGTAACAAGCGATGGCTATGTTGGTAAATTAACTAATACAGTTGTTACTCCTTGGGACAAGTATGCTGACGAAATTAAACCATATATCGGTAAAGCTATCATAATGGCAAGCCGTCCTGACTATGTTTATATGGATGAAGCAGCATTAACTGAATTCAAAGATTCAGTTCTTGATTTAACAGTAGATTATGAAGAACATCTTGGTGCATATAACTTAATTTATGGTTTCATTAATAATGAAAGATGTATTGCAAAAGTTTCTGGCCGTGATACAGCTGAAGGTAAGTCTTCAATTAAGATTAGTTTCGATATGAAAAAAGTTCATTTCTTCGATGCTAATACAGAATCTAGAATTACAGGAAGAAAGTAAGGAGTGATATTATGGCAAATAAAGAATTAAGTATTGACTCCCAAAATAAAATTAAAGAATTAAAACTTGCTCATAAACAAGCTTTAAAAGAATTAGCTGATAAGCATAATGTTGAACTTTCTGCTATTAAAGAAAAACAAGTTGAAGAATTAAAGCAATTTAAGTTAAATCAAGTTGAACAAAAAGAACATGCAAAAAAAGTTAAAGAAGAAGTTAAGTTAGAATATACTGAATATAAGCAAAAACAAACTCAAGCTTTAGAAGAGTATTCTAATAAGATTCAAACTGAAATTCTTAATTATAAAGCTCAAAATAGTAATTTAGTAGATGTTTATAATTTTACTAACGAAAAAAATGCTGAACTTGAGAATTTCAAAAGAAATCAAAAAGAAGAATTTATGTTCTTCGATTCTAAAGAAAAAAATAAGGTTAATAAAGTTAATCTTAACTGGAAAAACGAAGTTATTAAGTATAGAATTGATCAATTCGAACAATATCATACAGTAGAAGAAAGACTTCGTTATGATGAATACTTACTTGAACAACAACAAAAAGCAGAAATTGATGAATTAAGTGGTAATAATAAAACTAAAGGTGATAGTACTACAGCTTTAGTTGACGCTGATAAGGAACAAGGTAATCCTGTTGTATTATTCTTTAAGCATTTATGGAGAGATATGAAAGTTACTATATCTGAAAAACCAAGTATTATCTTTGGTTTATTAGTTATGGTTACAGGTGTAATATTTGGTTTCACTATTGGTGATTATACTGCAATTGCTAATAAGTTCTCAGAAGAATATGCTGTTGTAGGTTTATTAATCTTCATTTTCGAAATGGCTGGTATGTTTAACTTAGTTAACGGATTTGGTATGTGTACATCAAGAACACTTAAATCTGTTATTATGGCTACTATTACTACAGTTCTTATTTTAGGAACTGGTATTGCATGGATGTATTTAGTTAAGAATAAACTTTTAGTAGCAGCTGATGCTTCTCAAGTTTCAAAAACTAATCTTATATTAATTATTTGTATGGTAACTTCAGTAGTTGGAACTATTGGTGGATACTTCACATACGATAAAGAAAATTTACAAGCTAAGAGATAATATGAAAAATAAGAATAATGAATTTAATCCTTATGCATCTGATAAATTATCGAAAATTCCATTAGGGATTAAAATCGTATTCCTAAAATATTGGGTGGCAGCAGCTGCCCTTTTCTTTTTTGGAATAGGAAATCCGATAATTATTTCAGCAGGTCAAGAATATACTGCTGCGCAATTTTTACCTCTTTACTTATCACTTAGTTTAGGCCTTGGTATTTTTATTGATTTCATTTATAAACCTTTAACTAATCTAATGAATTCACCTCAAAATCCTACAAAATATTATAATTTGGTTAATTTTAAGGGCGTTGGGGGATTGTTATTAAATCTATTATATAGTTTTATAATTATGATACCTATGGTTACTATATTGGTTTTTTTAGCTAAACATAATATTAACTTAGACTTTTTAAATCAATCTGATAATAAAGCTGCTATTGAACCATTTACAGGTGGCTTTGTATATATAGCATTAGATTTAATAGTTGTAAGTATTAAAAACTTAATTGTTTATATTTATAAAACAAAGAAATACGAAGCTATTAATAAAAAGAATGAAGAATTAATTAAAAAATTAGAATCACTTACGGATGAAGAATTATTAAAAATGGATAATAATCAAAGAGGAATACAAAATGGAATTTAAAGTTATATATGTATCAAATTCAAGTGCTACAATTGAAATTGTAAACAATAATCCTTATAATTCAGAATATGAATATAGTGTTTATGTTAATGATGCTTTATATAAGGAAAATATTAACACAAATATTTTCTCTATTTTCAATCTAGAAGCTAATAAAGAATATAAAATTACTGTTAAATCAGGCATTGAAACATCAAAGACTATTACTACATTAGAAGAATATGTTGAACTTAATGTTAAACGCTTTGGCGCAATAGGAGACGGCGTTTCTGATGATACTAATTTTGTTCAAGCTACTATTAATGCTTGTCCTAAAAACGGTACTGTTAGAATACCACATGGTACATATTTAGTTCGTCCTATCTTTTTAAAGAGTAATATTACAATCAAACTTGAAAAAGGTGCTACATTACTTGGCGATACAAATCGTAAGAATTATCCTATTTTACCAGGTATGACTTTACTTACTGATGAATCTGATGAATATAACTTAGGTTCATGGGAAGGTAATCCTATCGATTGTTATGCAAGTATTATTACAGGAATTGAAGTAAGTAACGTAAATATCATTGGTGAAGGTACAATAGACGGAAATGCATGTAACTCCGATTGGTGGACTCATGCAAAAGAAAAAATTGGTGCTTGGAGACCTCGTGGAATGTTCTTAGTTAGATGTAATAACATTAATGTACAAGGTATAACTATTTGTAATACTCCTTCTTGGAATTTACATCCATATTTTTCAGACAATTTAAAATTTATCGATTTAAAAGTAATTAATCCTAAGGATTCACCAAATACAGATGGATGTGATCCAGAATCATGTACAAATGTAGATATTATTGGTGTTCATTTCTCTGTTGGAGATGACTGTATTGCTATTAAATCTGGTAAGATTTATATGGGAAGAAAATATAAAAAACCAAGTTCTAAGTTTAATATTAGAAACTGTTCAATGAATTTTGGACATGGCGCTATTGTACTTGGAAGTGAAATGGCTGGAGGATTAAAAGACATCTTAATTTCTCAATGTGTATTTAATGCTACCGACAGAGGGCTTAGAATTAAGACACGTCGTGGTAGAGGTAAAGATGCTATTATTGATGGCATTACATTTGATAATATCAAAATGGATAATGTATTAACTCCACTTGTAATTAATATGTACTATTATTGTGATCCTGATGGCAAGAGTGAATATGTAAGAACTAAAGAGGCTCTATCTGTTGATGATCGTACTCCTTATCTTGGTAAATTTTTATTTAAGAACATGACTTGCAAAAATGTTAATATTGCTGCTGGTACATTCTACGGATTACCTGAAATGCCAATTGAATCAGTAGAACTTGAAAATATTAGCTTTACATATGATACTAATGCAAAAGAAGGTATTCCTGCAATGATGGAAGGAATAGATCCTATGAAAAACAGAGGATTTATATTCTACAATGTTAAAAATGTTAGCATGAAGAATATTTCTCTTCCTGATTTTGTTAAAGATGATATTGAATTAACGAATGTTGCTAATTTCAAAAATGTTGATTAGTAAATTGTAGAAATCGCTAATTTTAAAATTAAACTACATTAAATAAAATTTGTAAAATTTAATTAATTTTTAAACAACAACGAGTTTGGTTTTGTTAAAAAACTAAACTCTTTTTTTCTTGTTTAAAATTTTAAAATGATTTATAATTTATAATGGAAATAAAGGCGAAATGAGGTGGATTTTTAATGAAAATTGCGCTTGCATGTGACCATGGTGGATTAGACTTAAAAAACAAAATTATTGAGTTTTTGAAACAGGAAGGTCATGAAATTATTGATGAAGGAACTTATACTAAAGATTCTTGCGATTATCCTATCTATGCTAAAAAAGCTGCAGAAGATGTAGCTAACAAAACAGCTGATAGAGCTATATTATGTTGTTCTACTGGTATAGGTGTATCAATTGTTGCTAATAAGGTTAAAGGTGTTAGATGTGCTTTAGTTACTGATGTTACTAGTGCTAGATTAACTCGTGAACATAATGATACTAATGCGCTTGCACTCGGTCAAAAGAATGTATCTTTTGATAGAGGAATTGAAATTGTAAAGATTTGGCTTAACACACCATTTTCTAACGAAGAACGTCATATAAGACGTATCAATATGATAGAGGAGTAGTTTATGGGTAAAGTTGTTATTGTTGATCATCCTTTAATTAAACACAAATTAACTAATATTAGAAAAAAAGAAACAAGTACTGTTGATTTTTATCGTAACGTCCAAGAAATTGGTTCGCTTATGGCTTATGAAATCTCCCGAGATTTCCCTTTACGTGATATTTCAATTGAAACACCTATTTGTAAAACTGTACAAAAAGAACTAGCTCAAACTATTGTAATTGTACCAATTTTAAGAGCTGGTCTTGGTATGGTTGATGGCATTAGAGATATCATTCCAAATGCTAAAGTTGGCTTTATAGGTTTATATAGAGACGAACAAACTTTAGAACCACATGAATATTATGCTAAATTCCCTGATGAAATTACATCATCGATTGTTCTTTTAGTTGATCCTATGCTTGCGACAGGAGGATCTGCGATTGCTGCTTGCGATATGCTTAAAAAAAGAGGAGTATCAAATATTAAATATGTTGGTCTTGTAGCTGCTCCTGAAGGTGTTGAAGCCTTAAGAAAAGCTCATCCTGATATTGATATTTATACTGCGGCTCTTGATGAAAAGTTAAATGAGAAGGGCTATATCGTTCCAGGACTTGGCGATTGCGGAGATAGATTATTTGGAACAAAATAATGAAAATTCTACATTAGAAAATAAAGTTGAAACTTCTAGCGAAACTAATGACGTTGAACAAGAAAAAAACGATGTAGAAGAAAAAGACAAAAAGAACAAAACTATAAATAAAGTTTCAGAACTTGCTCAAGTTTATTCTGTTGTTACCCAAGGCTTCTTTATGATGCTTGCAGTAGCTTTTATAGGATTTGCAATTGGCAAGTGGGGAATGAAATCTGATATTTGGGCTGTTATAATGGCAGTATTTGGTACACTAATTGGTCTTGTTATTTTTATAAGCCTTTTATGGAGACTTAAGATAGGAGGACTTGGTAGTGGAAAAGAACACAATGAATCAAAACGAGATGAATGAATTACATAAAATTGGTTTATTCGTTTCTCCTATTACACTTGTTTTAGGTATCGTGCTAGCACTTATATTTAACTTTGCATTACCTGATAACATGAATAGTGTATGGATGAAATCAACCTTCTTAGGTCTATTTACTGGACTTATGAATTTTGGATTTCAACTAAGAGGAAGTAGACCTAATTATGTTGATTCTTATTCTGGCAAAAATAATTTAATGAAAAGAAACGTGATGTATTTCTTTTTTAGAATACTTGTGTTTCTAACAATTGCATCTTTTGTTGTTATTAATCAACTTCAAGGAACTGATCAAAATCCTGCAAGTTTTAATATAATACCTTGGGCAATTGGTTATTTCATTCACTTAATCATTCTTGCTATTGTGTATATAGTATTTAATTTAAAAGGAAAGAAGGTGAGTGATTAATGTTTTTATTACTAGAAGGCACTGGGGATCAAATGCTTTCGCTCTTAATCATAGTAGCATTCTTAATTATTATGTTACTTATTGTTGGTATTAAGATAAAAAAAGTTGATCCTACTAAAGACGTACCTAAGTGGCTTGTACCTTTTATTACTATTGTTGAAATAGTTAATAATTTCACTAAGTCAAATATAGGAAAACGCTGGAAACATTACGCGCCATACTTTTTAGCACTAGGCTTGTCCTTGCTATTTCAAAATATAGCGTCTATTTTCGGTTTAGTGAATCCTACAAGTTATATGATAACGAATGCTGCACTTGCAATCATAACATTCTTTATCGTTCAGATAACAGGTATTGTATCTTTAGGCCTTAAAGGCTATTTAAAAAGCTTTATAGGTCCTGTACCTTGGCTTGCATTTATCATGATACCGATTAATATTATTTCTGAGTTTGCGTTACCTCTAAGTTTGACACTACGTTTAACAGGAAATATTGTTGCCGGTAATGTTATTTCAATGTTGGTTAAGAGCTTTGGAATTGGAACTGCTATCATTATGCCATTAATAAATATTTATTTTGACTTAATGAGTGGTGTAATACAAACATTCGTGTTTGTTATCTTAACAATTATATTTACATCAATGAAAATTGATGATAGTGAGAAAATTTACAATGAATAATTAGAAAGGAAATATAATCATGACAGTTTTATCACAAGTTTTAACACAAGTTTTATCAATTTTAATCATTCTTGAAGGAATGGGTCCTATCGGAGCTGGTATCGCCGTATTCACAGGTGTAGGTTCTGGTATTGGTGAAGGTATGGTAGCTGCAAAAGCAGTAGAAGCAATCGGAAGACAACCTGAAGCTAGCGGTAAGATTACTGTAACAATGCTTATCGGACAAGCAGTTGCTGAAACTACTGGTCTTTATGGTTTAATCATTGCCATTCTTTGCTACAACAAGTAATTTATTAAAAATATTAAATTTAAATTTTCGAATGGAGAGGGTTAAATATGATTTTAACAATAGATCAAACACTAGAATCAATTGGTAATTTCGTAAACTCTTGTCTTGCAATGCTAGGAATGGATTTTAGTTCTATTACTAAAGAAGATTGGCTTGGATGGGGAAGAGATTTCCTAATTCAATTAATTGCTACATTAATTCTATTCCTATTAGTGCGTTTCTTATTATGGAAACCTATTACAAAAATGCTTGAAGCTCGTAAAGAGAAAATTGATTCTGAACTTAATGAAGCTCAAAAAGCTAATGCAGAAGCTCAAGAATTAAAACACTCTTTAGAAATTCAATTAGCTAATGCTCAAAATCAAGTAAAAGATATTATTTCTAATGCGGTTAAAGAAGGTAATTCTCGTAAGGAAGAAATAATAGCTGAAGCTAGAAAAGAAGCTGAAAGAAGACTTAATGAATCTAACGCACAAGTTGAAAGAGAAATTGCTAATAAACAAAAAGAAATTAAAGACACTATTGTAAGTATTGCCTTTGAAGCTGCTTCTAAAATTCTTGAAAAAGAAGTGGATAAGGATAAATACTTAGATTTAGTTAATCAAATTATCGAAGGAGCAAATTCAAAATGATAGCTTACGAATATGCTAATGCATTGTTTGAACTTGCAACTAACGAAAACAAACATGAAATTGTTAGTGATGAGTATTCATTATTTTTGAAACTTATCAAAGACAATCCAGATTTTCTTAAAATTCTTACTTTTCCTAACATTGTTAAAGAAGAAAAGAAAGAATGTTTAAAGAAGACATTAATAGGATTTGATTCGCTTATACTTAACTTCTTCTATGTCTTAGTCGATAATAATCGTATGGATATTGTAGAGGAAATTGGTCAAGAGTTTGCTAAAATGGAACGTGACTTAAACAACGTTACTAAAGTAGATGTATATACTGCTATTAAGCTAAACAAAGATGAATTAAAAGAAGTTGAGAATAAACTATCAAAAATTATTACAGACAAAAAAATATTAATTAATAATATAGAGGATCCATCAGTAATTGGCGGTATGAAAGCTGTATATGATGGTAAAGAAATTGATTTCTCATTAAATAAGAAATTAAATGATCTTAAAAAGAATCTATAAGAAAGGATAATTATGAGTAATATCAATTTATCAGAAATCTCAAACTTGATTAAAAAACAAATTGAAACTTATCAAGATGATATTAAGACTGAAACTGTTGGTACTGTTGTCACTGTAGGTGATGGTATAGCTATCGTACATGGTCTTGATAATGCTATGTCAAGTGAACTTTTGATCTTCCCTAATGATGTTTATGGAATGGTTCAAAATCTTGAGAAAGATAATGTCGGCGTTATTTTACTTGGTGATTCAAGTAAAATAGCTGAAGGTGATATCGTAAAATGTACTGGTAAGATTCTTCAAGTTCCTGTTGGAGAAAATCTTATTGGCCGTGTAGTAAACCCACTTGGTCAACCAGTTGATGGACTAGGCTCAATCGAAACTAGTCAAACTAGACCTATCGAAGTTAAAGCTCCTGGTATTATGGAGCGTTCAAGCGTTGATACTCCTCTTCAAACAGGTATCAAGGCTCTTGATGCACTTGTACCTATTGGTCGTGGTCAACGTGAATTAATTATCGGAGATAGACAAACAGGAAAAACAAGTATTGCAATTGATACAATCTTAAACCAAAAAGGTAAAGATGTAATTTGTATTTATGTTGCAATCGGACAAAAAGCTTCTACAGTAAGTTCTGTTCATGAAACATTAAAGGCTCATGGTGCTATGGATTATTCCATTATCGTATCAGCTCCTGCTTCAGAACCAGCTCCTATGCTTTATCTTGCACCATATTCAGGTGTTTCAATGGCTGAATATTTTATGTGGCAAGGAAAAGATTGTTTAATCATTTATGATGATTTATCAAAACACGCTGTAGCTTATCGTGAACTTTCCTTATTATTACATCGTCCACCAGGCCGTGAAGCTTACCCAGGAGATGTATTCTATTTACACTCACGTCTTCTAGAGCGTGCTGCTAAGTTAAGTAAGAAATTAGGTGGCGGTTCAATTACAGCTCTTCCTATTATTGAAACACAAGCTGGAGATATTTCAGCATATATTCCTACTAATGTAATTTCAATTACAGATGGACAAATTTTCTTACAATCTGATTCATTCTACAAAGGTATTAGACCTGCCATTAACGCTGGTTTATCAGTATCTCGTGTAGGTGGTGCTGCTCAAACTAAGGCTATAAAGAAGGTTTCAGGTACACTTCGTCTTGATCTTGCAAGTTACAGAGAACTTGAAGCATTCACACAATTTGGATCTGATCTTGATGCTTCTACAAAAGCTCGTCTTGATAGAGGTGAAAGAACTGTTGAAGTTCTTAAACAAGGTTTACATGAAACTATTCCTTTTGAAAAAGAAACTATTATCCTTTATGCTCTTGTTCATGGATATTTAGATAGAGTTGATGTAAAAGATATAAAGAGATATGAAAGTGAATTATATCGTGATCTTGATGTAAATAGTGATGGAAAAGCTATTATTAGTGAAATTGTTTCTACTAAAGCTCTTCCTAGTGATTTATCTAAATTAGATAATTACTTACAATCATTTAACAAGAGATTCTAAGGAGGAGCCTATGGGAAACTCTTTAAGAGAAGTAAAGACACGTATTGAATCAACAAAGAGTACTGCTCAAATTACAAAGGCTATGCAAATGGTAAGCCAATCAAAAGTTAAAAAGGCTGATAAGGCTTACCATGATTACCAATCATTTATGCAAAATATATCATCAATGGTAGCTTCTGTTGTTGCTAAAGCTAATGGTGATTATGTCCACCCATTAATGAAAGATAGAAAAACTGCAAAAGTTTGTTATCTAATTGTTACAAGTGATAGAGGTTTAGCTGGTGCATACAATGCTAATATATTTAAAACATTAGAAGCACATGCGGCTAGCCACACATTACCTAAAGACAATATATATGTTGCAAGTATTGGTAAAAAAGGATATTCATATATTAAAAGAAATAACTACAAAACATTCTTAGATCACCCTACATTAGTTCGTGATGATGTAATGTTTTTAGATATCGTTCCATTAGCTGAAGCTATTATTAAAGATTACTTAGCTAATAAATTTGATAAGTTAGTAATTGTTTATAATCATTATGTAAACTCTATTACTCAAGAACCTAAGATTATGCAATTATTACCTATTAAAGATATTAAAGGTGATATTTCAAAAGTTGATTATGAATATGAATCAGGTATTCAAAACACATTAGATCTTATGTTACCTCAATATGTTGAGGATATGATTTATGGTGTTATCCTTGATGCTAAGTCATGTGAGCACTGTGCGAGAATGAATGCAATGAAGAGTGCTACAGATAACGCTAATGAAGTTATCGACAAATTACAATTATTATTTAATAGAGCACGTCAAAATGTTATCACTAATGAATTAATTGATATCATTTCAGGTGCTAATGCAATAGGAGGTAAATAACATGGACGGTAGAATTGTTGAAGTTAAAGGTCCTGTAGTAGATGTTGAATTTACTAAAGAACTACCTAACATAAACGATGCACTTGTTTGTAAAATTCCTGCTAGCGAGAACAATGGTGTTGAAATCAATTTGACACTTGAAGTAGAATTACACGTTGGTAATCGTGTTGTTCGTTGTATTGCTATGGATTCTACAGACGGTTTAGTTCGTGGTATGAAAGTTGTTTCTACAGGTAGACCAATTTGTGTTCCTGTAGGAAATGCTACTCTTGGTCGTATGTTTAACGTTTTAGGTGATACTATTGATGACGGTAAACAAATTGATGCAAGCGTAGAAAGAATGCCTATACATAAAGATGCTCCAAAACTTGATGAATTATCAAATAAAGTAGAAATACTTGAAACTGGTATTAAAGTAATCGACTTACTTGCTCCTTATATTAAGGGTGGTAAAGTTGGTTTATTCGGTGGAGCCGGTGTAGGTAAAACAGTATTAATTCAAGAGTTAATTCACAATGTTGCTGAACAACATGGTGGTATTTCAGTTAACGTAGGTGTTGGTGAAAGATCACGTGAAGGTAACGATTTATATGCTGAAATGAAAGAAAGTGGAGTTTTAAGTAAGACTGCCATGGTATTCGGTCAAATGAATGAACCACCTGGTGCTCGTATGAGAGTTGCTTTAAGTGGTTTAACAATGGCTGAATATTTTAGAGATAAAGAACATCAAGATGTATTATTATTTATTGATAATATCTTCCGTTTCACACAAGCAGGTTCTGAAGTTTCTGCCTTACTTGGTCGTGTTCCTTCAGCTGTAGGTTACCAACCTACTCTAGCCACAGAAATGGGTAAATTACAAGAGCGTATTACATCTACTCGTGATGGATCTATTACATCAATTCAAGCTGTATATGTTCCTGCTGATGACTATACTGACCCAGCTCCAGCTACTACATTTGCTCACTTAGATGCTACTACTAACTTATCTCGTAAGTTAACAGAAGAAGGTATTTATCCAGCAGTTGACCCACTAGCTTCAACTTCTAGAGCTTTAAGCCCTGAAATTGTTGGTGAGGAACATTATAATGTTGCTCGTGGAGTTCAACAATTAATTCAAAGATATAATGAATTACTTGATATCATTGCTATCTTAGGTATGGATGAATTAGGCGAAGATGATAAGCTTGTTGTTACTCGTGCTAGAAGAGCAAAATTATTCTTATCTCAAAACATGTTCATTGGTGGACAATTCACTGGTATTCCTGGTTCGTACGTTCCTGTAAGTGAAACAGTACGTGGCTTTAAGGAAATACTTGAAGGTAAGTGTGATGACTTACCAGAAGAAGCTTTCCGTTTAGTTGGTACAATTGATGATGCCCGTAAGAAAGCTAAGGAAATTTTCGAGAAAGAAAATAAATAATGCAAGTAATAGTTTCAACACACCAAGGACAATTATTGAGTGATGAGTTCGATTATATTGTTTGTAAGAATGAAAATGGTGAATTTGCTATTATGAAAGGACACATTCCTACTGTTTCCGTAATTGGAAAAGGTCTTGTTAGACTTGTTTTAAAAGGTGATACAATCTTTTTAGCAGTAGAAAATGGTATCCTTGAATTTAAAGAAGAAGTTGTAAGAATTGTTGCTCAAGGTGCTGTCTTAGGTCGTACTAAAGAAAGCGTTATTGAAAACCTTGAAAAAGCTACAAACGAACGTCTTGAATCTAATAGAAAACAATCTGTTGATTTTACAGGCAAAGAGAAAGAACTTATTAAAGAAATTAAAAAAGCCAATGCTGGTAATTTATAAAAAATCCCCTATAAGATTAAATTCTTATAGGGATTATTTTTTTATTATTCATTTATTTTTTCTAAACCTAGATATTCTTTATCCATTATTAAAACGCCTTTACCTCTTGTGACATTATTAAATTCTTTTGTAAAATAAGGTAAGTAATTTAGTGATACACCAATTTGTAGATCAACTTTTTCACTAAAACGTTCTTTAATTATTTCGGTTTGGTTTATTGAATCCATTAATAAATTATATTCAGGATAAGTTATAGAAAGTAAAAGTTTTTGTAGTTTTGTAATACGATATAATTCTAATTTTTCAATTACTTGTATAACAGAATCACTATAGGCTCTAACTAAACCACCTGTACCAAGTAATGTACCACCAAAATAACGTGTAACAATAACTAGTACATTAGTTAAAACATTCTTTTTAAGAATATCCATCATAGGAGCTCCGGCAGTTTGACTAGGTTCACCATCATCAGAAAACTTTTGTATTTCTTGATTTTCACCTATTATATATGCAAAACAATTGTGAGTCGCATCAAAATATTTTTTTCTAGTTTGTGCTAAATATGCACTAGCTTCATTTATTGAATTTATATGAAATATTGTAGTAATAAAACGTGATTTATTTACAATAATTTCATTTGTAATAGTATCTTTTATTGTATTCATAATTATATTTTTTCCTAAACTGAAAGATAATAACTTCATTTTAATGATTTTTGAGTATTTGTCAACCGGATAAAATCGATTAATGCATCATTTATTGATTTAAAATGTAATAAATGTTAAAATATCGTAAATAAAGGAGTTCATATATGAAAAGAATTGTATGTACAACTTCAACAAGTTGTCTAGATTATTATTCACATAACTATGACATTAGAACAATAAGAATAAAAATTGATATGGGTGACCATATTTTTAAAGATGATGGTACTGAAATTAAAGCTGATGATTTCTTTAAAGCTATGGAAGAAGATAAACATTTAGTACCAAAGACTAGTCAACCATCTTTAGGTGAACTTATTGATTTCTTTGAAAAATTAGCTGATGAAGGATATGAAGAAGCTATCGTTACTACTATATCTTCTAAATTATCTGGAACATATAATGGTATTTGTCAAGCTAAAGAAATGTTAGAAGATAGAATAAAGATAATTCCTTTTGATACAAAAACTGTTTGTTTTAATGAAGGTCATTTTGCACTTGAAGCTGCTAAAATGATAGAAGAAAATAAATCAACAGAAGAAATTGTTGAAAGATTAGAATATTTAAAGTCTCGTGTTTCAATATTCTTTGCTGTAGATAGTCTTGAATGTTTAGTGAAAAACGGAAGATTATCAGGAGCTGCAGGATTAATTGGTAAATATTTAAAAATAAAACCTATTTTACGTGTTGAACCAGATGGTACAATTCAAGCTGTTGAAAAAATTAGAACAACTAAAAAAGCTTTAGAAGAAGTTGGTAATTATTTACTAGATTATACAAAGGGACATAAATATTATGCTTATATTGTATATACTGGTACAGAACTTAAAGATTTCTTAGTAACAACATTAAAAGAGAAATTTGGTATTGAAAATTTAGATGAACGTCCTTGCTCGCCTGTAGTAGGATGTCATGTAGGTGCTAATGCTATAGGACTTGGAGTTTTCTTAGAAGATTAATATAAAGAGGAAGGAAACTTCCTTTTTTTGAGGTAGAAATGACTTATTTAGAACAAGCTTTAGAAGTATTAAATAAAATAGAATCAAATGGCTTTAAAGCTTATATTGTTGGTGGCTTTGTTCGTGATTATTTATTAAATATCGAATCTAATGATATTGATATTACAACTAATGCTAGTATTTGCGATTTACAAAACATTTTTGAGCATATTACTCTAAAAGGTGAAAAGTTTGATGGAGCTATAATTAATATTAATAATTATTCTTTTGAAATCACTAGTTTTAGAAAAGATATATCATATATAGACCATAGGCACCCTATTGTAGAAAAAGCTTATAGTTTATATGAAGATTTAAAAAGACGTGATTTTACAATAAATGCCATGTGTCTTGATAAAAATCTAAATGTAATTGATTTTTATGATGGAAGAATTGATCTAGATAATAAAACAATTCGAACTATTGGAAGTGCTGTAGTTAGATTTAATGAGGATGCACTTAGAATACTTCGTGCCTTTTATTTTAGTGCTAAATTAAACTTTAAGATAAGTGAAGATACCATTTATGGAATTAACCAAAACGCAAAATTCATTGATTTCTTGTCAGGAGACAGAATTAAAGAAGAATTAGAAAAACTTCTAAAACAAGATAATTATAAATTAGGTTTAGAATATTTATTAAACAGCGAAGCTATAAATTATTTAGCACCCCTTAAAAAAGGAATAAACTTAATTTATAAATCTAATATTAAGTTTAATTT
>CAVEPF010000002.1:0-2102 GCA_963617645.1 Anaerotignum sp.
GACTTAATGTATGCTAATTTAATTAATCATTTATTACTTAAGAAAAAGTTAAATTTAAATGCTAATAATAAGGAAATATTCTTAAACAATTTCTATCCATTATATAAAGCTCAAGTTAATACGTATGAAAATGATAAGAGAAATCAAATTATTATTAATACATATTTAAGCTATGAAAATGGTGCCTTAAAACTTCATTATGATGGAGATTTTGAAGAAGATACATTCTATTTGAAGAAGAAGAACTATAAATTATTAGTTAGAAATTTAGGCTTCTTTAAGAAAAATAATTATTCAATAAATGATTTTGATCAAATTTGTGATATTTTAGATACAAAATTAGACTTCTTTAGAGAATATGGTACTTTATATATTGATAAAAATATTGAATCTCAAAAATTCTATAAAATGAATTCTAATAAACTTAAATTCCATTTAGAAGGTTCAATTATTACTCTTACATTTGAAGGAATGAAATATAATTCAAAAGAATTATCAGATATATTAATTGCCTATAAAGAAAACAAGCATTATGTTAAGTTAGAAAATGGTACAATTATATCTATTGATAATGATACTGCTGAATTATTCTCAAAACTTGTTAATGAACTTGGAATTGACAATATTTCTGATAGTATTCAAATTCCATTATATCAAGCATACTTTATATCAAGCAGATATAAGGATTTAATTGAATCTAACTCATTACTTGAAAAGTTCTCTGATGACATGATTAATTATAACAAGATTGATTATGAATTAGATCCAAGCATTGGTGATAAATTAAGAGATTATCAATTACAAGGATTTAAATGGTTAAAAATATTATCAAGTTATAATTTAGGTGGCGTATTAGCTGATGATATGGGACTTGGTAAAACACTTGAAGTTATAGCTTTAATTGATACATTCTATAAAGAAAAATCAAGTATTATCGTTGCGCCTACATCTCTAATTTTCAACTGGGAAATTGAATTTAAGAAATTTGCACCACAAATTCCTGTTGAAATTATATATGGTGTAAACCGTGAAGAACAATTCATTAGAAAAGCATATGAAAATAAAAAAGTATTAATAACTTCATATGAATCACTTCGTATGGATATTTCTAAATATGATGGTTTAGAATTTAAAACAATTATTATTGATGAAGCACAATTTATTAAAAACCCAGAGGCTTTAAAAACTTTAGCTTGTAAGAAATTAAAAGGTAATTCTAAATTTGCACTTACTGGTACACCTATTGAAAACTCATTACTTGATTTATGGTCAATATTTGATTTCATATTACCAGGTTATATGAAGAGCAAAAAAGAATTTATTAGAAATTACGAGAATTTAGCTGATAGAGAATTATTAAGTGACTTAAATAAGAAAGTAGCACCATTTATCTTAAGAAGATTAAAATCTGATGTACTTGATCTTGAAGAAAAGATTGAATACCCAGTATACAATGTTATGTCTGAAGAAGAAAGAAAATTATATGATGCATACTTAAATCAAGCAAGAAATGAAATTAGTCAAGATGATTATGCTATTAGTCATGTATTAAGTTTACTTACAAGACTACGTGAACTTGCTTGTGAACCACGTTTATTCTTAGATAATGTAAAGCCTCGAAATTCTAAATTAGACAAGTTAATGGAAATTGTTGATGAAAAAATTGAAGATGGACATAAGATGTTAATATTCTCACAATTTACATCAATGTTTGATTTTATGGAAGAAAGACTTAAAAAAGCTAATATTAAGTATTTCTTATTAACAGGTAAGACTCCAGCTGAAGAACGTATGAAATTAGTTAACGAATTTAATGAAGATGATTCAATTAAAGTATTCTTAATTTCTCTTAAAGCTGGTGGCACAGGTCTAACTTTAACTAGTGCAGATACTGTTATTCATTACGATCCATGGTGGAATGTAGCAGCTATGAACCAAGCTACTGATAGAACTTATCGTATAGGTCAAAAGAATCAAGTTAATGTTATTAAGTTAATTAATAAAGATACTATTGAAGATAGAATTGTTGAACTTCAAAATAGAAAACAAATGTTAAGTAACGAAGTTATTAGTGAAGAAGATTTTGCTAATAAATTAACAAA
>CAVEPF010000002.1:2112-3011 GCA_963617645.1 Anaerotignum sp.
ATATTAAAAATTTATTTAGGTAATTATTATGAAATATATGTTTGCTAGTGATTTGCATGGAAGTTATTACTATACAAATCTATTAATTGAAAAGTTTAAACAAGGAAATTATGAAAAATTATTACTTTTAGGGGACATCTTATACCATGGTCCTAGAAATGATTTACCACTTGAATACAATCCTAAAAAAGTAATTCCGCTTTTAAATGATATGAAAAATAAAATTATATGTGTTGAAGGAAATTGTGATGCATACGTTGATCAAATGGTTTTAAATTTTCCAATTCTTAAAGGATCATGTATAAATATTGATGGTATAAATTATTATTTAACTCATGGTCATATATTTAATCCTAAAAATCCTTTAAATGTAGAAAATTCAGTTGTTTTATATGGGCACACACACGTAATAAAGTCTGAAAAGGTAGATACTAATTATTATATTAATCCAGGCAGTATTTCTATTCCTAAAGAAATAATGATTCATTCTTATGGTGTAATAGAAAATAAAACAGTAAAAATCTATAATTTATTAACTGATGAATTAGTATTAGAGGAAAAAATCAATGATTAGTAAAGAGGAATTTATAAATCTTTTAAAAAAAGATTATTCAAATTTTGAGGAAATAGTTGATGGTTTATCTAAAAGAAGGAAAACTTCTTTTAGAATAAATCGACTAAAAACTACTAAAGAAGAAATTGATAATTTTTTAAATGCTAATAATATAAAATTTAGTAATCCAGTATTCTTTAGTGATGCATATATCTTAGAAGAACATCTAGATTTAAGTGAACTTAGTATTTATAAAGAAGGTAAAATTTACCTACAATCTTTATCAAGTCAAATTCCTCCCTTATTTTTAGATTTAGATAATTCGTTAGATATTTTAGATATGTGT
>CAVEPF010000003.1:0-7382 GCA_963617645.1 Anaerotignum sp.
AGGCACAATTATTTCTATTTCCATGGTATTTTTGATAACTTTTATAACACAAAGAGAATCTAATTTATTAAATGATTCATTTGATGTTATGGAAGAAACAAAGAAAGGTAGAGGCTATATATTTGCTTGTAAACAAATTGTATATTGCTCATTTACTATTTTGTTTTCGATGCTGTTTTTTTCTTTATCGTTTGTACCAGCTTATTTTATTTTTGATCTACTTAAAATAGATTTTTTAATGTCTTATTTATCATATTTAGTATTTTCACTTTTGATACTTGAAATGTGTATTTTTATAGATTATATAACAAAAAATTTTTTTATTACTTTGATGTTCTCGCTTCTTGTTGTAATATCACAAATGGTTACAATGGATTTTAGTAAATATGTAATACCTTCAATAAATTTCGATAATGGCTTTTATTTAAATAGTGGGATTATATATGGTTTAATTTATTTAGTGTTCTTTATTTTTCTTAATTATTTAATATATCAATTCAAAGATAGAAATTGATATTTTCTTACTTAAAAAATAAAAAAACTGTTGACATGTACTCTATATATGTGTATAATAAATAGGTAAGTGAATAAGTGGAAAGAAGAAACGCCCATGTTTCTCGCCTGATTAACCGGTTGTTGATAGGCAAAATGTCACATAAGTTTTTAACTTTATGATTTCGATTTTTTGAGGGCGTTCACGTCCTCATTTTTATTTACATAAATCAGGCGGAGGTGCTTTATTATTAATAAGCCAGTTAAAAAACAAAATGATAATGAATTCTTTGTAAATGAAGAAATCAGATCAAAAGAAATGCTAGTTATTGCTGAAGATGGTGAAAAACTTGGTATTCTTTCAAAAAGAGATGCATTACAAGCTGCAAGTGAAAGAGGTTTAGACTTAGTTCTAATTTCTCCACAAGCTAGACCACAAGTTGCAAAACTTATGGATTATTCTAAATATCGTTATGATCAACAAAAGAAAGCTCGTGAAATGCGTAAAAATCAAAAGGTTGTACAAATTCAAGAAATTCGTATGAGCCCTACAATTGAAGACAATGACTTATTAACAAAGTCTAAGGTAGCTCGTAAAATTATTGAAAAAGGAAATAAAATTAAGGTTTCTATTAGATTTTACGGTCGTCTTATGTCTCGCCAAGATTTAGGTGAGGTAGTTTTAAACAAATTTATTGAAAGCTTAGCTGATTGTGCTCAACCAGAAGCTGAAATAAAACGTGACGGTAGATTCTTATTTACTGTACTTGCACCAATTAAAAAATAAAAATTAAAGGAGATTTATAATATGCCAAAACAAAAGACTCATTCAGGTTTAAAGAAGAGAATTAAAGTAACTGGTAGTGGTAAGATTAAACGTAGCCATGCTTATACTGGTCACTTAAAAGCAAACAAAACACATAAGCAAAATGTTAATTTAAGAAAGAGTGCCATTGTTGAAAATGGTGACTACAAGAGAATCAGACCATTAATTTCTGATTTACTATAATAATTAGGAGGAAGATTTTATGCCAAGAGTAAAAGGTGGATATACAACTAGAAGACGTCATAAGAAAGTCTTAAAATTAGCTAAGGGTTATTATGGTTCTAAACATGCCCTATATCGTACAGCTAAAGAACAAGTAATGCGTTCTCAAGCTTATGCTTATAGAGACCGTAAGGTTAGAAAGAGAGATTTCCGTAAACTTTGGATTCAACGTATTAATGCTGCTGCACAAATCAATGGTTTAAAATATAACCAATTCATTTGTGGTTTAACAAACGCTAATGTTGAAATCAATAGAAAGATGTTAGCTGATCTAGCTGTAAATGATGCAGCTGCATTCGCTTCATTATGCGAAATTGCTAAGAAGAACTTAAATGTTGTTCGTGCAAAAGAAAATGTTGTTACATTTACAAAAGAATCTAAAGCTGATAGAGCTTTAAGAGCTTTAAATAGTAACAAAGTTGCTAAAGAAGAAACAGTAGTTGAAACTCCTGTTAAAAAAGAAAAAACAGTTAAAGCTGCTAAAGTAGAAACTCCAAGCACTGATTTATCAAGTTTAACAGTTGCAGAGTTAAAAGAAATAGCTAAAGCTAAAGGTATTAAGGGCATTTCTGCATTAAAGAAAGCTGAATTAATCGAAGTTTTATCTAAGTAATAAAGAAATGAGAATCGAAAGATTCTCTTTTTTTTATATTTTTTTAAATCTTAAGCGTATTATTTGAACTATATTTAAAACAGGACTAAAATATTAATAATAATTTTATAGGAGGATTTTTCATGGAATATTTAATTAAAAATGGTACAGTTTTCACAATGAAAGAAGGAAAATATAAAGAAAAGGCTGATATTTTAGTCCAAGATGGCAAAATTAAATTAGTAGGTGAAATATCTAGTGCAGATTATCCTAGTGCAACTGTTATTGATGCTAGTAATTGTTTTGTTACTCCTGGCTTCGTTGAAGCACATTGCCATATTGGTATTGGTGAAGCTAATGTAGGACGTGTAGGTCAAGACTATAATGAAATTACAGATCCAATTACACCAGAACTTAGAGGATACGATGCAATTAAACCACTTGATCCTCATTTTGATACAGCACTTAAGCATGGTATTACTACAGTAGCAACAGGCCCTGGTAGTGCTAACTTAATTGGTGGAACATTTTGTGTACTAAAAACAAATACTAGTGAACATTATGATAAACGTGTTTTAGTAAAAGAAGTAGCTATGAAAATGGCACTTGGAGAAAATCCTAAACGTTGTTATGAATCAAAGTCTATTATGACTCGTATGGCTAATGCGGCTAAACTAAGAGAAGCTTTAACTAGAGCTAAAATGTATCATGATGCAGTAGCTAAATATAATGATGTTGTTGAAATTGACGAGGATGCAAAAAGACCTGAATATAATCCAAAATGGGAATCTTTAATGAGAGTATTTGATGGTTTCCCTGTTAAGATTCACGCTCATCAACATGATGATATTTTAACTGCATTAAGAATTATTAAAGAATTCGGATTAAATGCAACTATTGAACATGCTACCGAAGGATGGATGATTCTAGATGAATTAAAAGAGGCTAATCAAAAGGTATGTTGTGGACCAATCTTTATTGATACAATGAAGTGGGAAGTTCGAAATGTGAATAGAAAGAGTCCTAAATTATTTAGCGACAATAATATAGAATTTGCTTTAATTACAGATGGACCTGTTGTTCCAATGGACGGAGGTCAAACTTTCCAAGTAGCACTTGCTATGAAGGAAGGATTAACAGAAGAAGAAGCTTTAAGATCAATTACAACTACACCAGCTAAATTCTTAGGAGTTAGTGATAGAGTAGGAAAAATTGAAGAAGGTATGGACGCTGATTTAACTATTTGGACACGTTTACCATATGATTCTTTAAGTGAAAGCTTATATGTATTTGTCAATGGTAAAGTAGAATACAAAAAATAAAATTTAGATATTCTAATTTAGATATTCTTTTGTTATAATTTAGACAGGTGATTTTATGGAAATTAAACGTTTAAATGATAAACAAAAGAAGGTTGTAAAAGCAATAATGCTCGTTAATTTACTTGCTGTACTAGCAATGGCATTTTATTACTTTTTTGCATATATTATAAATACAGGTGATGAAAATTTCTTTCATACATTTGTTTTCTTACCACTATTTATTTTCTTACTAGCTACTTTAATTATTGAGATGTCTATGATTTCAAACAACTCAAGTTTTAAATCAAATTCAAGTGCTGATAGAGCTATGTTTTATCTAGGCTTAGCTTTAATAGTAGTTGCAATCTTTACAATTTTTGTCGAGATTTTCTTGAATAGTTTAAAATGAGTTTGTTGACAAAAGTCAAAATTTGATTTACTATTAAGTTACTAGGAAGAATGCCCTGGAACCCTAATTTTTATTTATTTGGATTTGAGGGTTGTATGTGTTGAAAGCCTAACATTAGCATTGGGAATCCTAATTACAACCAAAAAGAGAGTCCACTCGTAGTCGTTTACGTTCTACAGAGGACTTCCTAGTGCATTTTTTATAAAAGAAGATTTCGGTCTTCTTTTTTTTCTTGTAAAAATTGCGTCCCTTCGATATAATAGAATGGTTGTTTAAAGGAGTGATTTATATGGCTACATTTGAAAGCCTTAATTTAGATAATGAAATTTTACATGCACTAAATGATTTACAATTTTTAGATGCTACTGAAATTCAATCAAATGCAATTCCTGAAATGCTTAAGCATAATGACATTATTGGTATTGCACAAACAGGAACAGGTAAAACATTTGCCTATTCTATCCCTTTAATTTCTAATATTTTAAATAATCAAATTACGCAAGGTCTTATTTTATGTCCTACAAGAGAACTTGCTATTCAAGTTAGTGAAGAAATTAAGAAATTAATTAAATATAAAAAATATATAAAAATAGCTACAATATATGGTGGAGCTAGCTATGAAAAACAAATAAAAGAGTTAAAGAATCATCCACAAATTGTTATCGGTACACCAGGACGTATTATTGATCATATGGAACGTAAAACTCTTGATTTATCTAATATAACAACTCTTGTTTTAGATGAAGCTGATGAAATGCTTAATATGGGATTTAAGGAAGATTTAGAAACTATTCTAAAAGAAACTCCAGATTCAAGACAAACTGCTTTATTTAGTGCTACAATGCCAGATTTTATAAAACATGTTGCTAATACATATTTATCTAACCCAGTTAAAATTGAAATTAAAAAGAAAACATTAACTGTTGATAGAATTAAACAAGATTTATATTATTTAAAAAGAGAATCTAAAGAAGACTTATTAATTAGACTACTTGATTTATATAATTTTTCTTCTGTTATGATTTTCGCAAATA
Organism: Anaerotignum sp.; assembly: GCA_963617645.1. Taxonomy (GTDB): domain Bacteria; phylum Bacillota_I; class Bacilli_A; order Acholeplasmatales; family Anaeroplasmataceae; genus JAEELC01. Next base: position 4,877 of record CAVEPF010000003.1, read on the forward strand.
CTAAATCAAAAGTTGATGATTTAGTAACTAGTCTTAAAAAGTTAGGATTTAAAGCTGAAGGCTTACATGGAGATCTAAAACAACAATCTCGTGATAAGGTTATGCAAAACTTTAAATCCTCAATATCAAAAATCTTAGTTTGTACAGACGTTGCGGCTAGAGGAATTGATGTTGATAATCTAGAGGCTATTATTAACTACGATTTACCATTTGAACAAGAACTTTATGTTCATAGAATTGGTCGTACAGGAAGAGCTGGTAAAAGTGGTTTATCCATTTCTTTAGCAAGTTATTCAGAAGAGAGAAAAGTTTCGTTTATTGAGCGATATACAAAGTCTAAAATGAATGTGTGCGAAATACCAACTGTAGAGGAAATTAAGAATAAAATTAACTTAAGATATATAGAAAATTTTAAGTCTCATTTAAATGATGAAATTAAAGAAAATAAATTGATTTTATCTCTCAAATCGGAATGTGATAATATTGATCAAATTATAAATGCTTTAATTAATATGTCATATAAAGGTTTAAGAGAATATCCTGAAATTCAAGTTAGAGAGAAAAAAGTTAGAAAAGAAAGAAAAGATAATAAGGATAACAAGTTTAATAATATTAACAAAATTAGTAATAAAACTAATAAGAAAAAAGATTATATAAAAGTAGAATTAAATGTAGGACGAAATAACAAATTTAATATTTTAGAGTTTATCAGATATGCAACAAATAATTTAGGAATTAGAAAATCTAATATTGGCGATATAGAAATAAGAGATAATTATACAGTATTAGAAATCACTAAAGGTGCACTTCCTTTTTTACTACATTTAGAAGGAAATACTTTATTTAATAAGAAAATACGTGTAAAGAAAAAATAAAATGAGAATCAACGCTGGAATTTATAAAAGACATAATATTTATATGACTAACCTTGAAACTACTAGGGAAACAAGTGACAAGGTTAGACAAGCTATTTTTAATCTTATTGGTCAATATTTTGATGGAGAAACTGTTTTAGATTTATTTGCAGGATCTGGAGCTATGGCTCTTGAAGCAATCTCAAGAGGTGCAAGTAAAGCTTACTTTAATGATATCAATAAAAAAGCTTGTCAAGTTATTAAGAAGAATATTGATTTACTTAAAGTAAGTGTACCTACATATGTTTATAATTACGATTATGTTGAGGCGCTAAAACATATTGGTGAAAATGAAATTGATATTGTTTTTCTAGATCCTCCATATAAAATGGTTGATACTAAATCTATGTTAGAAGAAATATTAGCATCGAATATTTTAAAATCTAAGGCAATAGTTTCTTTTGAAATGGCAAAGACTACAAATACCTCTGAAGTTTGTGGATTTACTATTTTAAAAGAAAAAGAATATGGTATAAAAAAAGTTGTTATTTATAAAAAGAATGATTAATAACTTTATATATTTAATTTAATACATAAAAAAGTAGCGGAATGAAATGCTCCGCTACTTTTATTCTTTATATTTTAAGTTTTTACTATTTTTTTCTTTTTTTATAAATTCATTTTTAATCTCAGTAGTTGATAATCTGTATTTTTTTGATTCGTTTCGTCTTTCTTTTTCTCTACTTATTTTTAACTTTTCTAATTTTAATTTTTGATCATCTTTAAATTGTTTAGATACATCGTTAATTTCTTTATTTTTGATATCTAATTGCTTATTTTTATTATCGTTTTCAATGTTAATTTCGTAAATTTCATTATTTTGAAGACGAGGAATCATTATAAGTTCATTTTTATATCTATCAATAACTTGTTCAAATTTTTTACTATTTTGTTTGCATGAAATTTCAGCATCACTATTATATTTTTCAATAATATCTTCTTTTTTAATTTTGGCGTGATTTACTGACTTATTATATGTCGCAGTAGAATAAGAAATCAATTTATTACAAGATTTAAATTTCAAAAAATATTGAGTGTGTTTCTCTTTAAAATCATTATCAATTGCTTGTCTGTTATTAGAACTAATTGCAATAGCTTTATGGTAAGCCAAGTTATGATTTTTGTTAATATTTAATAATTTTTGATTATGGTTATTTAAATTATCTATAAATTGATGTTTTAAACGCAAGTAATCATGTCTATTAGATTTTAAATCTCTTTCTAAAAGATAATTTGAAATTTGAATATTATTTTTATATGAGTTATAGTTTGATAATCTTAAATTTTCAAGAGAATTATTCAAGTCGTTACTATATGTAGTAATGATATTAGACAAATTAGATATTAATAAATTTGATTTCTTTTTTATTTTACGGTCAAATTTATTTATTTTAGAACTACTTTTCTTATAAGAAGTTAAATATGAAATAAAATCCTCATTGTTTATTTCTTTTATTAAATCAGAATAATAATTACAAGTGATATCTAATTTATTGATAGTATTTCTTGAATCTTCACTTTCTTTTATTTCTTTTTTCTTAATAATTTTAATTTTTTGTGAGAAGTGTTTACTTAATTGATCTATCTTAAGT
>CAVEPF010000004.1:0-3304 GCA_963617645.1 Anaerotignum sp.
TCCATATATTTTGATAAAGATTCTCTTTCTTTATCTGTTAATTTTTCAAATTCTAGTTCATTAACTTCTGCATCTTTAACAACTTCTTGATGTATTGCTCTAATAGATTCTTTATTCTTATAATTTGAAATATTATCATTAAAATTAGCTTCAAAATCTAATTTTATAGCCTCAACAGTTTGATTATTAATAAATCTTTCTTCTGCTACTTGATAATCATCACGCATTACTTCAACATTATATTTATGTAATCCAAGTGCATGACCAATACGAGAGAAGAATCCATGATTATCTTTAGTTTGTTTAACTAATTCATCATAATTTTTCTTAAATACTACAACGTTAGTCTCAAGTTCACCCTTAGGATTATATCTTAAATTAGCCATACTTATAACACTATTTTTATCATGCATAGCTTTTGTGAAAACTGCAGCTCCTACTCTATCAAGAGTGAAATCTTCACTTACATGATCAATAGCTAATTCATAAATTGATTTATTATTAATGTAAATTGATTTATACATGAATTCTAATACATCTTCAGGAGCTAATTCATCTTTACCAAGTAAATCTTTAGTGAATTGATCACTGCACTTTTGACTTGCATAAGTATTTAATAATACTTCAGTTGATGCAAGAGCTACCTCTTTTGTATTAAGAGCTGTATCATAATCAATTTCACAACCAAAATAATTTGATTTTTCGCTAATTGTTTCTAATAGTGTTTCAATAGAATCACTTGCTAAACTCTTGCTAGGTAACTTTTGATTTTGACCAAGTACACCAAACATTGATACATCAAAATTTAGTTCTACTTCAGTTTTATTTGAGAATTTAGATTCATATATAGCATTACCTAATGCTTGAACGTTTCTACTTACATTTATAACAGTTCTGCCTAAGTTAGTACCAAATTCTGTAAATGTTTCAACATTTTTTGGTTCTGCTGCATATTTAGAAGTAAAATTAAGACCTCTAAAAATATCTTGTTTATTTGCTGAATCAATTACTTCAAGTTCTGAGAACTTATCATAAAGAGTATAATATTTTGCAGGATTTGTTTCTTTATAAAGTTGAACAAATTCTTCGTCTTTACTTAAAAGTTCTTGTAAAACAATTGATAAATGTGAATCAACATAATTATTATAAATATTAGATTTCTTTGTAAAATTACAATTAGCTCTACTATTTAAGAAATTATCAATTAATTCTCTTTGAATTTCTCTAATAGGTTCAAAATTGCCATTATCTCTTTCCTTAATTGCATTTACATAAATTAATGACTTTTCAACTCTCTTAGTTAAAGAAACACCTTTTAAAGAAATAAAGTATGCAGAAAGATCTCTATCTATAGCTTTATTAAAAGTAGCACCTGGAACATTTGAAATGTATCCTGCTAAAATATTAGCATAGTCTTCAATCTTATAAATGTTTGAAAATACAGATTGTAGTGCTTGGTTATCTTTATAAATTGGGGAAGAATTAACTTTAGAGAAATCAAATTTATATTCTTTAAGTTGTAATGAATTCTTAAAGTCATCATTTAAACTATCAATTAAATTATCTAAATTTTGTTTATAGCGTTCTTCTCTAACATTGTTTTCTTTAACTTGATTATCAATTTGATTATCAATATCAACATTTAAATCATTAACAACATTATTATTAATATCGTTATCTAAATTAATATATCTAACGTCACGTACTAAATCATTAATATTGTCAGCTAAATGCATTTGATTTTTAGTTACTATAACAGTATTTGCATAAACATGATTGTTTTTACTATCAGCATATTTTTCACATAATTTTTTAACATAAGCTTCCGCACTATCTAATCTCTTTGGAGAATCTTTTTGTTTTGATTCAACAAGTTTAGCATATGCATCTTCTTTTTGTATGTTACCAGACTTAAAGTAGACAGGTTTAAGTTCTACATTAACTAAATTTTTATAATCTGTTAAATACCCAATTTCAATAACTTTATCTTGTTTATCAATAGCTTCTTTTAAGGCATTAGACATTTTTGTTTGATAATCAAAGAAATTATTATCAACAGTTCTAAGTCCTGTTAAAGGATCTTTAGGATAAGCAATATTTTGTAATGGTTCACCATCTATAAAAATCAATTCATATGAAGGGGATGCAATTTTTGAACCACGTTCTGAAGAATCAAGGAATGGATTTAATAATTTAGCTAAACCACTACTTAAATCGATATTATCTTCTGTATTTTGTACATTACTATAATTTTTAGGTAATGTAATCTCAAGATGTGAATTATCTTTTTCAAAATTAACTAAACTTTTAATACCTTGTTCTGTAAATAATCTAACATCAGCAAAATCACCAATGATATGATTTTTTATACCTTCAATTTTATAAATATGACCATATTTATCAAGTTGTTCATTAATTAAATAATTAAAAGTATTAACTTTATTGATAGCTTTAAAGAATTCAACTTGTTTATCATATGAATCAAATTTCTTATTAAAATAATCACGATATTCTTGTGTATTCTTCTTAATAAATGTTTGAGTTAAAACAGTATAAGAAATTAATGAGACTATATCCTCTTTTGACATTTTAGTAAAATCAATTTCATAATCATATTTTTCAATGATTTTTGGTGCTGTTTCAATCATGAATGTATTTAACATGTCTAAATGATTTTTAACAGTATTAGTTTGATTATCTAAATATTCTTGTGGTAAATCAACATGTTTCTTAGTTTCATCATTTACATTAGGATATTTTAAGAAATCTTGACTTATTTTATTTGTAAATTCCTTTAATTCTTTTTCGTCTTTAGCTTTATATTTACCATCAAGCATGTAAATTAGCGATATATTTTCAATATCTCTAATATCAAAGTTACCTTGAGAATTAGTTCTTCTAGCTTCAGTAAAAATAGGTTTAGTAACACTTTCAATTATTTCTCTTTGTTTTGTAAAATAATTTACAGCTTCTCTAATATTTTGTAAAGCCTCTTTATCTTTACTTCTTGAAGCAAATAATTCTTTATAATAAGGAATATTATCTGTACCTTCGGCAGCTGCATAAATACTACTATGTCTATTCTTTAATATATCTAAAAGTTCATCTACACTAGCATCATCTCTGTCTAAAGCAAATTGATTTTTTAAGCCATCAATAACAGGATCAAATACATTTTCATTTAGATCATTAGATTCATTTGTTTTATCAGGATTAGTATTAATAAGTTCATCTTGTTCAACATCGTCTTCTTCGTCTTCGTCTTTTTCTAACATATGGACACCTCTTTTATTACGATTATATT
>CAVEPF010000005.1:0-2731 GCA_963617645.1 Anaerotignum sp.
CTCTAGAATAGTCAAAAATATGTGAAGAAGAGAATAAGTTATTACCGCAACCTAAAATTAATTTATCTTTTAAAATACTTCGCAAGAACTCATAACTTTCTCTTTGAGTTTCAGCTCTTGTTTGGCCTTGATTTTTAACAATAGATGCTGAATATATGAAATCTAATTTGAAATAATCAAATCCTAAATCCATATAATAATTAAGACATTTTTTTATATAATCTCTAACTTCCTTTTTTTCTAAATCAAGTGCATAGAAACTTGACCAATTTCCTCCGCCTTTAACTAAAGAATTATCAGGGTATCTCTTAATATAATCGTTATGTTCTTTAAATAATTTAGAGTTAGTTTCACAAACAAATGGTGCAAGCCAAATACCAGCTAACATATTTTTATCGTGAATTTTATCTACAATACATTTTAATCCGTTTTTAAACTTCTTAGAGTCAATATCTAACCAATCACCTACAAATGTTTCGTATCCGTCATCTATTTGAAATAAATCAAATCTATCATCTAATGCATCTAAATCTTTTAAAATAATATCATCATTAATATTTTGATAGTAATTATACCAAGAAGAATAACCTAAAATCTTTTTGTTTGTACGAGAAACAAAGTCTTGCTTAAAATTATTAAAACCTTCGTTATATGTTTTATAATGTTTAAAATTATAAATTACAAACGATTCTCCTGCCTTTAATCTTTTGCCAGAAACATCAGATATTAAATTTAATACTTTTGTATTCTTGATTATTTCAAAAATCAAATATGAATTTTCGCTATTTAAATTATAAAAAAAGTCTTCATTATTTCCCTTAATATAGAACAAATCATAACCATGAAGTTTATTTTTATCATAATTATAAAATTTAGCATCCCCATAATCGTTCATGCCAAATTTTTCAGTAATAAACTTAGGCATCTTTAAAATATCTTTTTCACAAAATTTTATATTAGTTAAATGAGTATCAGTCCAAGATTGATACCCATTTAAGAAATATTGATCATTTTCATTAATTATATTAGCAAAAGAAATATTAGCGTTTAATAATTCGATATTAGATTTAGCTAAAATAACACATTTATAATTTGTATTATCATAGTTTATTATTATATCAAGATCATCATTAGATGATTTAGTTTCATAAATTTCATTATTTTTAATATATTTAAGTAACATATTAATCCTTTTCATTCTGAATAGCTGATAAATATTCTTTATCACTATCCTTACTTATAATAGTCATAATTTTCTTTTCTTTGTAGAACATAAGAATTATAGCACCTAGAATACAGAATGCGCAAGCAACGAAAGCTACAATTGTTAAACCTTGTTTACCAGCTGTAATATCATTGCTCTTTAAATCAACATTACTAGCACCTATAATAGCTAAACTTGTAAACATTAACATAGCTATTGATTGACCAAGTTTCATTGCAAAAGTTCTAGCCGCAAAAAACATACCTTGTCTATTTTCTTTTGATTCAATTGAATCGGCTTCTGCAACGTCAGCTACAATTGATTGAGGAATTATTCCAAGTAGTGCCATAGGAAGGGCAGCTATAACTACAATAATTATACCATAAACTAATCCTGGAATTTGTGGTATTAAGTAAATACATGCACAAATTAAATAGCAAAATGCTAATCCAAAAAAGCCCGAAATTGTTAATTTTTTCTTACCAAATTTTTTAACTAATTTATCAACAAATGGATAAAAACATGCTGAAAGAACTGTCATAGCACCCATAAATACCATTACAAGAGATTCAGATAATCCCATAGATACTTTGACAAAGAATGGAAGACCTGTTTGGAACAATGTTAATCCAATCCAATACATAATATCTGAGGCAGTAAAAATCTTAAAATCATTATTTTTAAATGTAGATTTTAAAGATTTAAATGCATTTGTATTACTTGGTTTAGCTTCAATATAATCAGTTTCTTTAATTAAGAATGTTGGTAATAACATACAAATTGCTGCAATTATTGCTAGAACTATAAAACAAATTCTATATGAATTATAGTAGCCAACAGCACCTTTTAAGAATCCTGCAAATACAAATGGTGTATAAGCTAAAAGAGTTCCTGCAAAATAAGTTAATGAAATATAAGTAGAAATATTCATTCTATCTTGTTGAGTTTTACCAAACTCAGAAATAAGTGCATTGTAAGGTGTACAATAGATAGTCATGAATGTATAGAATAAAACTAGAGTTACACTAACCCATAAAATATTTAAAGCATAACCATTTGATGTTGAAAAATTTGCACAAAATACTAATACTGTTGCGATTGCAAAAGGTATTGCTGCAAATCTCATAAATGGCATACGACGGCCTTTTTTGTTTTTTGAATTGTCACTTAAGTTAGCTACTAAAGGATCACTTACTGCATCCCAAATTCTGCATAACGCAGTAATTAAGCCAAGAACTGTTAAGACCCCACCAATGATTAAGCCAGATGGTAATAATACATTAACGCCTTCATTTTTAGTATCTTCAGTTATTAAATAAAATGATACTAACCAAGCGTTTATAATACCTCCTAATATGGACCATCCTAGTTGTCCGATTGCAAATATCCACATTTGCTTTTTAGTTAAACGTTTTGAATTTATATTTTCTTCCATAGAAAACTCCTTATTTTTTTAATTAGCTTTATAATTTTTTTGCTATTAAGAATTGTTAATATAGATTTTAGACGAAAAAATATATCTAAAAA
>CAVEPF010000006.1:0-5304 GCA_963617645.1 Anaerotignum sp.
AGATTGATAATGGTAATTCTGTTAAATTCAAAAATAAGTACTATCAACCTTATAAGGAAGATAATATTGTATGTTATCTTCCAAAAACAGAGTGTTTAGTTATAGAAGCTTTTAATAAAGATATGTTTATTTCTATTGAAGATAATATTTATGAATTAAGAGAACTAGAAAGAAATAAAACTTCTTCAGAAGATTTTGATTTACCTGAAGAAAAGCCTGTGAAAAAGCCAAGATGGACTCCAGGTCCTAATCATCCATGGAAAGGTGATTCATTTAAAAAATATTTTGAAAATGCTCATAAGCATAGAGTTTATTAAAAAATAGCGGAAATTTTTTTCCGCTAATGTTTAAAAATATTTAGGACATTTTCGCAAGATATTGACATTTTTATTTAAAAGATGAAATCTTTAGTTTATAATCAAATTGGTGATTTTATGAAAGTTATAATATTAAACCCTCATGGTTATTGTGGCGGTGTTAAGAAAGCAATAGATAAAGTTATTTCTTCTTTAAATAATCCTTCTATACCTCGTCCTATATATTTACTTGGTAATGTAATTCATAATAAATACATTACTAAAAAGTTAGAAGATTTAGGTGCAATTACTATAAATCAAAACAATCGAACTAGATTAGAAATGCTTGATGATATAAGCGCAGGGACTGTTATATTTTCAGCTCATGGCGTTTCCGATAAAGTAAGAGAAAAAGCTAAAGAAAAAAAATTAAATATAATTGATGCAACATGTCCTAATGTGTTATATATTCAAAATAAAATAAAAGATTATTTAAAAAATGGCTATGAAGTACTTTACATAGGAACTATGAAGCATCCTGAATGTGAAGCCGTTCTTGAGTTAGATAGTCGCATCAATCTATATAATAATGATTTTGATTTAAGAAAATTAACTGAAAAAAAAGTATATGTAACAAATCAAACTACATTATCAATGCTTGAAATTAAAAACATTTATAATCATATTACAAATGTTTTACCTAATGCTATTATTGATAACAAAATATGTAATGCAACCACTCTTAGACAAGAAGCACTAATTAATAATAAAGCTGAATTAACAATTGTAGTTGGGGATAAATTATCAAGTAACTCAAAAAAATTATGCGAAATATCCGAAAGTTTAGGTCATACTAAAGCTATTTTGATTGAGTCTGCTCACGATTTAAAGAACATTGATTTTAAAAATGTACAAACAATAAATCTAACAAGTGCAGCCTCTACTCCTGAAGAATTACTAGTTAGTGTATATGAAGCCTTAAATAAAATTTAAGGTTTTTCTTTTATTCCTTTTTTCACACTTTCTTTCCCATACTTTTTTTGTAAAGAATCTATTGTTTCTTTAATTTTTTCTTCTTTTGAAATATATTTTTCATAAGTGAATAAATTATAATCATCACTTTTGGCATTAGAATCTTTAAGTCCGTATACACCAAAACCTAAAAGACGTATTTTTTCATCTTTATAATTTTCTTCAAGAAGTTCACTAGCTTCTTCATATAAAACATTAAAATCTTTAGTATATTCAATCATTTTACTAAATGATCTTGTCTTAAAATCAGAATTTCTTAATGTAATTGTAATACCTTTAGCTAGATATTTATGTCTTTCTAGTTTAATAACAATTTCACTAACTAAACGTTTTAGTTCTCTATTTAGTTCTTCTATTGTCTCTAAATGAATATCAAAAGTAATCATTCTTGACATGGATTCACTTTTTTCGTATCTATTAACTACTACATTATCACTAGTTAAACCTTTGACTGAATTTATAACGTAATTATAGGATCTTTCCCCGATTAAACCTATAATTTTAGTTTTGTTATCTAGGTTTAAAAAATCATTAATTGTATGAATTCCATTATCAATTAATATAGGATAAGTCTTTTTACCAATTCCAAATATTGTACTAACGGATAAGTCTTTAAGTGTTTCTTCTGCCGACTCCTTTTCTATTACAACAAGTCCTAAGGGCTTTTTCATATCACTAGCCATTTTAGCTAAAAATAATGTAGGTGCTATACCTATAGAACAAGGTAAGTGATATTCTTTAACAAGTCTTTTTTGTATCTCACGTGCTACTTCAATTTTATCTCTTTTCTTGCATATTTCACTCATGTCAGCATACACTTCATCAATAGAAGCTACTTCTATTATTTTAGTATAGTCTTTTATAAGCGAGATAAAATGATTATGATATTCATGAATCATTTTAGAATCAGGTTCAACACAAATTAAATCAGGCATTATTCGAAAAGCTTCAACTAAACTCATTGCGCTCCTAATACCTTTTTCTCTAGCTTTATAAGAAGCACTTGAAATAACACCTTTTGTCGTATTTGAAGGAGCACATGCAAAAGCTTTACCTTTAAGGGAAGGATGTTTAATTACAACGAGCGAACAAAAAAACATGTTCATATCAATATGAAATATTACCTTGTCCTTTGCACCATTCATGAAAAATCCCCCTTTTATTTTATTTGCTTTTATATTATAATTATACCATATATTATTTCTTATAGGTGATTTTATGGATGAAGTAAAAGAAAAGTCAAAAAAAGAATTATACGATGAAGAAAAAGCTAAACGTGATGCTTTAAAAAAGAAACAAGAACAAAAAGCTTTTAAGAAGGCTCAAAAAGCTGAATTAAAGAAAAAATATAAAAACCCAGCATATTCTACAACTGGTAAAATTATTTGTTGGATTTTGATTATTTCAATGATTGCAGTAGTTGTATTCTCTCTTGTATATCTAATAATTCAACAATTTTAATAATAAAGCAGGTTTTACCTGCTTTTTTAAAGGAGTTTTTTATGATTAAATTAATTTGTTGTGATCTTGATGGTACATTACTTACAGATGATAAAAAAATAACTGATATAAATAAAAATGCTATAAAAAGTTTTAGAGATTTAGGCTATCACTTCGTTATAGCTACAGGAAGACCATTAAACGGTGTTTTACCTTTAATTGAAGAATTAAATTTAACGAGCGATTTAGATGCAACTATATGTTATAACGGCGGAGTAGTAAGACTTAACAATAGCAAAGAAATACTATACTCTAAAACAATAGACGGAGCACTTGTTAAAGAATTATATAAAGAATCTATTAGACTAAATGTATTCTTTCACTTTTTTGCCGAAAATGGTACTTTATATACTGCTAAAGAAAACGAATATACAGCAGTTGAAGAACGTATCAACCATATAAAAGCTATTGTTATAGATCCTCTTACAATAAAAGATGATCAAAAATTTATTAAAGCTATGATGGTTTGCGATTCTTTATCTCTTGATAAAGCTAGAGAAAATTTAGATCCTAAATTTACTAATTTAGGTATTTCTAGATCTTCTAAAATATTCTTAGAATTTCAGGATGCTAGCGTATCTAAAGGTAGCGGGTTATTATTTTTAAAAGATTTTTATAATTTAAAAGATGATGAAACATGTGCATTTGGAGATGAAGAAAATGATATATCCATGATAAAAATTGCACATTTAGGTGTTGCTATGGAAAACGCTAGAGACAGTGTTAAAGATGCTGCTAAAGAAACAACTTTGTCTAATAACGAAAGTGGTGTAGGAGTTTATATTAATAAATTAATTAATCAAGATTAATTATAATTAAACTTATCAAGTCTATATAAATATAAAAACACGGGATTTTCATTTCCCGTGTTTTCTTTTACTCTTTTAAATTTTCGCCTTTTTCATTTACACTTGGTTCTTCTAATTTCTCAATTTTATTATTTTCAGAAGGTTTAGACTCTAAAACTAAGTTTGGAACAAATTGTTTTCTGCATCTTAAATCAATATAACCAATAACTGCCACTACAAAACTTGTACAAGTCTCAAGAATTATATCACCCATTGTATCTCTAAGTGCATCACGACCTTCAAATAAAACTCTTGTATAATTATCAGAAAATCTTTGCATATTAGTACCAGCAATACCATCAATAGTCCATTCAATGATTTCCCAAATTGCACCAATACACACAGAGAAACAGAATGCAAATATACAAACAAATAATGGATTCATTTTACTTGCTATCTTGTCGCTTTTATTTAATGTATTTAATACAATAAAGCCAAGTGAAGTAATTAAGATACCACTCGATCCGTGTAACATATCGTCCCACCAATCAAATTTAGCGTAGAAATTAGCTATTTCACCAAGTATTAAAGCTAAGAAAGTAAATACAATAAATATAATTTCCATTAATGAAGGTATTTCAACTTTTAGTTGATGTTCAAGCAAAGAAGGTAAAATTGTAGCACCAAGAGTCAAAATACAGTTTATTAAAATAAACGAAGTTCTACTTCTAACTTCTTCTTTACTCATTGAATCATTAGCTTCAGCAAAGATAAGTTCTATAATAGAGGTTACAATTAAACCGACTACAATTACTCTAATTAAAAAGAATAAAATAATTTTAAATTTATCGCTTTTTTTAAGTTCTTTCCACTTAACTTTTTCGTTATTAACTTTCATAATAACCTCCTTAAATATCCTCTAAAAATGCGTCATACACGTCTTTTAGCACGAGCGCATCGTCTAATGCATCATGACTTTGAACTCGTTTTGTATTATAAAATTTCTCATATAAATTAAATAGACCTGGATCATATTGTAAATCATAATAATTTTTTATAATATGTGCTAAATTTACAAAACGTAAATTATTAATTGTAGGTAAACCATTAACTTTAAAACTTGATTCTAAATATAGCTTATCGTTTTTTCCAAATGTAATAATTGCTGGTTTATACTTATTAATAATTGATTTAAATTTATTATAAAATTTATAATAGGATACTTCTTCTTTCTTTATATCATTAGATAAATGAAGAAAATCTTTAGTTCGTTTATTAATGTATTTAGCTACTGTAGGTCTAATATGAAAATTGTATTCTTCAACTATATTATTATTCTTATCTACTACAAAAAACCCAGCTTGAATTAATTCTGCTAAAAAATTGTTTGTCTTATAAGCAGGCATAGTCATTTCAGTATCAATAAACAACTTATAATTAAGGCCTAAGAAAAATTCTTTAATAGATTTTTTTATTTTATCTTTATCATAAAAAGTAATACGTTTTTTTGGTGTCATTAATGTTAATTCATTAACATACATAACTTGATAAACATATTGTTTATTTTTAAGTATTTTTGTTTCATAACAAAATAAATCAACAATTTCACCAACAGCTAAAAAAGACCTGAAATTTTTAAATAAACTTCTTTGAAAATAGAAAGAATCTAATCTTTTTTTATATTTAAT
>CAVEPF010000007.1:0-467 GCA_963617645.1 Anaerotignum sp.
GCATGTATTGTTTGTACTTATTTAGGTCTTGATACTAAAAACTTTAATTTCTCATATATCACAGGTTGGGCAGAAGGTGATATTTCTAAGTTTAGAAAAAATATAGAAGTTATTTCTAAACATGCAAACACGTTAATTAAGGGAATTGAAAAGGAATTTGATAGTGTATTGTAGTTGTTTTTAAACAAATTAACGACAGGTAAACTTTAATCACGAACTAAAATAATATTATAAAAACTCGTTTTCAATGTTATTGATAAATGAACATATAATAAGGAGATAATGAAAATGCCAAATTTTGTAAAAAACAAAATAATTGTAGGAAGGAGTGAATATGGAAAAAAGCTTATTGAAAGATATTGTTCATATAATAAAAATAAAGAAATAGAATTTGATTTCAATAAGGTAATAAAGATGCCAGAAGAACTTCAAATAGAGTTTTCATCTAGAAGTCATGATGGTATGTG
>CAVEPF010000007.1:477-2170 GCA_963617645.1 Anaerotignum sp.
ATGAACAAGAATATACTTATAAATAATGATTTTATATTAAGTGAAGATAAAATTTATAGAATATTAAATAAATATAAAGAAGAAAGTAGGCTTTTAGAACTTGGGGAAAAACAAATTAATAATTTCAAAAAATATAATGCTATTAATTGGTATGACTGGTCTATAAATAATTGGGGTACGAAATGGAATGCTACTAACTTTAAAATTAAAAATGATTATAAATCATTATTATTTGAAACCGCATGGGATCCCTCAATAGAAATTATGATTGAAATATCTAAGCAAAACCCTAACATAAAATTTGCTTATCTTTATAGTGATGAAGATATTGGATCTAACGTTGGATATATGTTAATGCAGGCAGGAATTATTGATTTTAAAGGCACATTTGAAAATTATTCTATCGATGCTTATAGACTTGCATTTGATATTTGGGAATGCGAGGAAAATTATAAATTTGATAAGAACAAAAATACCTTTGTTTTGAAAGACGATTTTTCGTCTTAGTAAAAAATACTTAAAAATAAGAACTTATTAATTGGGCTCTTATTTTTTTTGCATATTGTTTAATTTATATTTTTTTATAAAAACTCCAACACTGTATCTTACTTTCTTTATAAGTTAGGTCTTTAACTGCAAAATTTGTAAAGCCATTAGCTAAGTAAAATTTAGTATTTGATAAAGTGTTTGTAATTAAAGAGATTTCTGTTCCTTTTTGACATTTTATATATGGAATTAAACAATCGTTTATCATATTACTTCCAATCCCTTGCCCTTTATTGTCTTTAGACACTGCTAGTAATTCGACATACCAAGAATTGCTGTATTTAGTTGCACAATCTATATGTGCTTCGTTTGTTATATTGAAAAAACTTATAAGTCTTTTTAAGCCAACAGGAAAGAGCAATTTTATACCACCCGCAAGAATATAATCAAAAAGACTAATACGTTTTATATTAGGATTTTGTAATAAAGAAACTGAAACGATTTTTTTATCAACAACACCAACAAAACATTTATGTTTTTTAGCATTTGCACATATATGAACTTTATTTAGTTTTATCATATAATTAATAAAATCTTCTTTATTTTTAAATTTGTCACGAAAACAAAATGTATACATCGGGTATTCTCCAAATGAGTTTGCAACAAGTTTTGCAATTTCTTTAATTTCATTTCTTTTAACTTCACGGTAAATAATCATTGATTGTGAAATATTTTCTTTTGTTGTATTTTTTTCCATTATAGATAACCTCGCATGATAATTTGTGAACATGTGTTGACAACTGAACACGTGTATAGTATAACAAAGACAACCTGATTATCAATGAACGTTTTAACACATTGTGTTTAGTAATGTATACATTGTTAAATTTTGTTTATGAAAGGAAAGTAATATGAATGATAGAAGAAATACTAAAACAGAAAAATTAATAAAAGAAACATTTATTAATTTACTAAAAAAGAAAAATATAAATAAAATAACAGTTGCTGAAATTACCCGCCTAGCTGATATTGGTAGAGGAACCTTTTATTTGCATTATATTGATGTGTATGATTTATACGAGAATATTGAAAATGAACTTATAGATAATTTAACTAATACCTTTCAAAATGCATTCCCTACAACAAACGCAAGTAATAGTAAAAAATTAACAGATGAACTTACTTCATATATTGAAAATAATAAAGA
>CAVEPF010000007.1:2180-3974 GCA_963617645.1 Anaerotignum sp.
TAAAATTTTTATACGTCCTGATAACGGAAATACTATGTATAAAATAAAAAAATTATTTTATTCAATTGTTTTTAAAGAAGATACTACTATAAATCCTAGTGGAGATAAACAATTTGATTTAACTGAATCAGTGTTTGTTGTATCAGGTATTATTGGTGTACTTGAAAGATGGATTGCATCTGATTGTATTGAATCAGGAAATAAGATTGCCGAAATGTTAAATAGAATTATTTTGAAAATTAACAATAAATAAAAAGAGAGTTAATAAAAGGCAAAGGAGGAGTTTATTATTAAATATTTTTATTTGTTTTTGTCATTTTGTATGCCTATAATATTTTTTATATTTTTAAGAATTGCTCTTAAAATATGGACTAAATATAGAGATGATGGTTTTAAGGAATATTCATATCAAAATAATGATATATCAAAAAGAATAAAATTTTCATTTAAATTTTTGTTAATTATTTTGTTTCCGTTAATGTTAATAGTTTTATTAAATATCAATAATTTTATTCATTTATTAAACTGTTTTAATGAATTAGAATATAATACTTTAGACATTATAATTTCAATTGTATTATTTATCGTATTAATAATTATTCAATGGTTTTGTTATAAGATAATTGTAAAATATGATAATTATCGTATAATTTGCGAAAAATATACTATTGTTTATGAGAAACTTGAACTAGAAATATTAACTATATTTGAAATCTTATACTTTAATTTTTCTTTTGTTATATTTTTTATAGATATAATTTGATATTAAAAAGAAATTTGTAATTGAGAAGTATTTAAAATAAAATTAAATAAATTTATAGATATTATTGAGGGATTTATGAAGGAAAAAGACAAAACGAAAGAGAAAACAATTAAGGGAATAATAATTGAAATTGTTGTATCACTTGTATTGATTGCACTTGATTTAGGATATATGTTAATACTTATTGTTAAGTATGATAATAGAACATCTAAACTTCAAGATAGTATAGGATTACCAATTTTCGTTTTATTTTGTTTACTTATGGGTTTAATGTATGCTATATTTACTTTATTTAAACTTATAAAGATAAAAAATAATAAATACTGACAAAATTGTATATGTCTAATTAGGATTAAAATATATCACAAGAAATTCATATTGTATTCTTGATAATTTTAATAATTTGTGTTACATTTTAAATAGAGCAAAACTAGAGTAATCTAGTGACGCAAAGCTATAGGGTCCTATAGGACAGCCAGTTGCAATTCTTTTTGCAATTGGTTTTTATTTTTTTAGGAGGTTAGTAATATGAAAAACTTAAAACTATTAAAATCATTAATAACTTTATTACTAACTTCTATTGTTTTAATTACTTCTGTTTTTGCCTGGTATGTAGAAAGCAATTCTACATCTGCTAATGGTATACAAGGTACTACTAAAAAAATTGAACAAGTCGGTGGAACACTAAAAAGATATATAGCTGCTAAACATAAAGATGATGATGGAAATATAGATTATTATTCTTTAGGTACAGATATTGATGAGAATAATGTAACTCCTGATTCTTATGATCCTTTATATGACTATGATTTAATAATATATCAACTTGATTTTGAACCAAAATCTTCATCTTACAAATTAACATTAGCTAATAACGACAGTGATATATCAAATACTATTAAAATATATAATAACAATGGTTATAACTATTTATCTAATGTAGCAACATTTAAACTTCTTACAACTTCAGATAATGGTAAAACTTTTACAACAACTAAATTTTATGATGACGAAGAAACTAAAGAAATTGG
>CAVEPF010000007.1:3984-6265 GCA_963617645.1 Anaerotignum sp.
ATTGGTTATATTAGTGATAGAGAAGAGAAGATAAATAAAATTACTTTAGTTGAAGGTAATGCTAGTTCAAAACAAACAATTTATTTATTATTTGATTATAGTAGAGATAATGTTGAAAAACTAAGATCAGTAAATTTAGGCTTAGAATATAATAAATTGTATTTTGCTGAAGATTTATTATTTGAATTAGAATAGGAGGAAAGATATTTATGAAATTAAAAAATAACATATTATTACTTCTATCAATTGTAGCTTTAGCTATAACATCTATAGCTTCTGTTTTTGCATGGTATGTATCAAATTATGGTATTAAACAAGCAATTTCCGATAATAAACTTACAGCAAATGGTGCATATTATAAATCAGGTAATGGTACAAAAGATAATCCATATGTAATTGCGAACGCAAGACATTTATATAATCTAGCATGGCTTCAAGATTTAGGATTTTATGATAAACAAGTATTTTACTTTGAACTTGATTGCGACATTGACATGTCTGATTTAAAGTATGGTAATAATAAACCATCTCCTATTCCTGCCATAGGTATTGATAATCACCCATTTGTTGGTGTATTTAATGGAAATGGTCATACCATAAATAATCTTTTTGTAGCATCTAATTTTACTGCTACTAATTGCATTAAACCATCACAAGACATTTTAAAGTCACGTAATCAAAATACGGAATTTAAATCATATGATACATCAAAAAATAATATAATATCGAGTTATAATGGTTTATTTGGCACAATTAAAAAATTTAATAATTCTTCAGATAGTGAAAGTGAAGTTACTAATTTTACTATAGCAAATGCTAATATAAAATCTAGTCAAAATACTTTAGTAGGTTATATTTGTGGATATGTTAACTCTAGCCTTTCAACAGTCGGAGTAGCAAAGTCACAACTTACTATTGATACAAATGTAACTCATGTTGAATCTTATCCTATAACTAAATATGGTATTATAGGAGATTATAATAATTCATCTAGTGGTATAGGATGGGAAGATGGTGGAGATGTTGGATATGGTACTAGTACTGATATTAGGGCTTTATATGATGAGATGTCAAGACTTAATTTGGTGGAAAAAACAACCGGCGTAATATCTGAACAAACTGCTCTTCCATTCAAATGTTCAACTGATAATGCTTTAAGTGGAGGAACAGGGAGTAAAACTATTACCACTTATGGAAGATCTTTAAGTATTAATTACTCTAAATCAATTTCTGTTGCTGATGGAGCTACTAATATTGGTTATTATAGTGGTCCTGAAATAAAGACGTATAAAGATTATTTTGCTAAGACTAAAGCAAGTGATGATTATGAAATAGATTATGATAATATTACAGTTGCTGAGAAATCTAGCATAAAAACTGTTGATACAAATATTAAAGAATATCTAACCACAAAAATAGACGATTTAACACGAAGGGGAGATTCAGCCTTGGTATTAACAGGAACAAATTATTTAGATGGTAGTACATTGGGAGTCGCTGGTGGATATAACTTGGTTAAGAATGCTAAAGTTGGAAATTATTCTGGAGATTTGTTGATACCATATAGAAGTATATGGGTTGCACCAATTAAGCCTGGTAAGTTTCAAATGATAATTGTAAACAAAGATACTAAAACTGCTCGTTTGGGCGTTTGGAAATTACAAAGAACTACACCAGGCAATTATTCTACAGGTTTTGTTAACAAATATTATGATACGAATGTTGATGGTGTGGAAATCGATGCCTATGATGGTTCAGGAGCTTATATTCCTTATTATTACGGAATTGAAGTTACACAAGATGATATTGATAATGGTTATGAATTTGTTATTTCAAAATATATTTCAGGTGCAAATGTTTACATAACATATATTGATATTGGTGCAAATGGTTCTGACACTAGTTATATTGGAACTATAAATGATATTGACTTTACATATGTTAGTGGTGATGGATATGCTACTGTTGATACAGCTAATGGATTTGATTTATCTAAAGTATATTTCAATATTGATGGTTCTGCTTTATCTATTTCTACACTTTATGTAATGAGATCAAGTCAATCTATCAACTTAGTTTTTTATTATTTTAAAAATGGTGGATTAAGTATAACTGCTAGTGGTAGTCCAACTGCAAGCTCTGATTACGATTCTTGGAATAATCAAGAATAATAATATTATATAATATTAATAAATTTTAAAATGAACCCTTAAAATTTGACTAGATTAATGGAAAATTTTGGGTTCTTTTTTTGCATATAATTATTTGTTTTTTAACAGGT
>CAVEPF010000008.1:0-18233 GCA_963617645.1 Anaerotignum sp.
TAAAATAAATTACAAATAAAAAACAAAAAAATAGCAACAAAATAATAAATAAAAAATTATAAAAAATTTTAATCTTTTTTCTCATAATTAATCTCCTTTTTAGTTAATATACAACTTTTCACATCATAATTCAATACTTTATATAATAACATTTTAAATGAAAACGTTATATTAAATAAAATTTGATATAATCACAATTATAGAGATAAACTTGTGGTTTTAAACGAATTGTTAAAATTCAAATTTTAGATTATAAATTTAATATACAAATTATAAAAAAAGATGATCATACTAAATAAATACAATTTAGTTAGATCATCTTTTAAGTTTTAATTATTCATTTTTAAAATTCAAAAGGAATTGCACTACTTTGAGTATCTAAAATATTTGCAGGAATGTTAACATCTTCACATTTTACATCAAGTATATAAGAATCAAAACCTAAATTAACTTGAATAGTTGCACTTACAATATTATTATCTTTAATTGTTCCATCGATACTAACAACAGTTAAAGCATCAGCTTTTACACTACCTTTAATTGTAGTATTTGTTACATCAAGATCAACCACGAATGTACTCTTTTCACTTGAAAATTGATATTCATAATCTTTTCCAGGAACATTTTCAACTGCATAGTAATCAACATTTGCATCTAATGATAATGAATTTAGATTTGCTTCTACTTTAAATGTACCTTCGTATTTGCCAGTAGCCCAAGAAACAAACTTAATGTTGCCATCAAAACTAATGCTTGTATTATTTAATGCGAAATTAGCTTTTACATATGCAATTTGTTCATCATTTGTATTAGGTGCTAAGCTTAATTCTACATTACCAGATACAGATGATACTTCATCATTTAAATAAGTGATATCAACATTAACATTAGCATATGTTTTACTTGCGTCAACATATTCATTATCTGTAGCTTTTACATTAACAGCAAATCCTGTTACATGATATCCGTCATACTTAATCTTAATTTCATAACTTGAAACATAAGTACTGATTAATTCATTTATTTGAGCTGATGGGATTTGTGATGCTGCCGCAACTAAATTAACTAATTTTTCATTCTTTAATACAAAATAACCATCAGTATAAGTGAAATCATCTCCACTAAACTTGATTAATTTTAGATATGAATCAATATCAAAATCACTTGGAACTGACATGTAATTTAAAAGATAACCAACATAATCAAAATCTTTTAAATCACTAACAAAACTATCAATTTCATCAAGATAAGACATTTCATATTTATAAGTTATAGTATCAGCACCATCTCCTGTTAGTGATACATAAATGACATCGTCATTTTCCCATACATAAATTTTTCCCATTTCAGTTGCAGTTTCTTCAGTAATTTTTTTCTTGCTTAGAGTAGCTTCTGTATTAGGAACTTCTAATGTGCTTAGTTTAGAAATAACTTCATTACTTGTAGCCTCAACAACAATATCGTTCACAAAAGAATTAATACCATCTTTACTTAAAGTAACGCTAGATACCTCTTGATTAAAATTTTCTTTTATTTCAGCTTCAGTTAGTTGTTTTGAAGAACTAGCTGACGAATTAGATGAACCAGATGAAACTGTAGGTAATGTAGGCAGAGACGCATTAGGCTCTTGATTACAGCTAGATAAAGTAAATATTGTAATTAATGCAATAAATACCATTGTTAAAAATTTGAATATTTTTTTCATATTTACCTCCTATTTAAAATTAAATAGTCTTTTTTCTCCTTTAATACTTTTAAGTATTTAACGACTATTTATATAAGGCTATTATCCTTACATTTATATTATACACTTTTTTTATAAATTATATTATGAAAAAAATGTGCAACAAATTGTTGCACATATAATTTCTATTTTTTGTCTTGATCGAATAATGCATCTTTTCTTGATAAGTCAATTTGACCTTTTTCGTTAACATTAATGCACTTAACTATGATTGTATCACCAACAGATACTACACTTTCACATTTGTCTACACGTTCTTTTGAAAGTTTAGAAATGTGACATAATCCTTCGCATCCTGGCCATAATTCAACAAATACACCAAACTTTTCAATTCTCTTTACAATACCTGAATAAGTTTTACCAACTTCAACTTCACGAGTCATATTTTCAATAATTGAAATACACTTATCTACATAAGTCATATCTGAGTGCATGATGAATACTCTACCATCTTGTTCGATATCAATCTTAACATCATTACATTTAGCGATAATTTCATTAATAACCTTACCACCAGATCCGATAACATCTTTAATCTTATCAGGATTAATCTTGATCATCTTAACCTTAGGAGCATATTTAGATAATTCAGGTCTTACCTTATCAATTGTTTTTTCCATATGATCAAGTATTTCTAGACGACCTTCTTTTGCTTGATATAATGCTTCCTTTAGAATTTCATAGGAAATACCACGAATCTTGATATCCATTTGAAGAGCTGTAATACCATCACGAGTACCAGCAACTTTAAAGTCCATATCGCCAAGGTGATCTTCTAGACCTTGAATATCAGTTAAAATTGTATAATCATCACCATAAGTGATTAAACCCATTGCAATACCAGCTACAGGAGCTTTAATAGGAACACCAGCAGCCATTAATGATAATGTACCTGAACAAATAGAAGCTTGGCTTGATGAACCATTTGATTCAAGAATATCAGATACTTGTCTAATTGTATATGGGAATTCTTCTTCTGAAGGAATAATATATGATAATGCTCTTCCAGCTAAATGACCATGTCCGATTTCTCTTCTACCAGGTGCACCATATCTTCCTGTTTCACCTACAGAATATTGAGGGAAATTATATTGGAATATAAATCTTTCAGTATGAGTACCGTTTAAATCTTCAATTTCTTGAGCATCAGCTAAAGAACCTAATGTTGTTGTACCTAAAGATTGAGTTTGACCACGTGTAAATAATGCTGAACCATGAGCGCGTGGTAATACATCTACTCTACTTGAAAGAGGTCTGATTTCTTCAGTTTTTCTTCCATCAGGTCTAATCTTTTCTACAGCTATCATTTTTCTTACTTCAGTGTATAAAATATCATCTAAAGTATGATTTACTTGAGCTAAATAAGCTTTTTTAGCATCTGTATCTTCAACTACAATATCACCAAGTTTTTTAGTGAATACTTTCTCTGAGAAATGATCAATAGCTTTCTTATTATTTAAATCGATAGCTGCATAACGCTCTAGCTTATCTTCAATTCTTATAGCTTTGATTAAATCTGCTTCAATATAATCTTTTACAGCTTTATCAATTTCTTTATCAACTACAAATAATAATGGTTTAACTTTTTCTTTTCCACATTCTTTTTGAATTTCGTTTTGGAATTCGCATAATTTAATAATCTCTTTATGACCATAAACTAATGCGCCCCACATTTCGTCTTCATTCACAAAAGATGAACCAGATTCAACCATGTTAATTGCGTCCTTAGTACCAGCAACTGTTAAATCGATTCTATTACCTTTAGCAAGTTGACTTGGAGTAGGGTTTATAACATATTCTCCGTCAATATAACCAACTTTAACACCTGCAATAGGTCCTTCAAAAGGAATATCAGATATACTTAAAGCAATAGATGAGCCTAACATTGCAGCCATTTCAGGTGAACAATCAGGATCATATGATAATACTTGGTTTACAACTTGTACTTCATCAGAAAAACCTTCAGCAAATAAAGGTCTAATAGGTCTATCAATTAGACGGCTAGTTAATGTTTCATGTTCTGTTGCTTTACCTTCACGACGTAAATATCCGCCAGGAATGATACCATTTGCAAATAACTTTTCTTGATATAAAACCATTAAAGGGAAGAAATCTTGAACAGTTTCACTAGCTTTTGAGCATACTGCAGATAAAACTGTAGTATCTCCGTATTTAACTAAACAAGAACCATTAGCTTGTTTAGCTACTTCACCGATTTCAATAATAAGAGGACGACCAGCCCAATTATATTCAAATCTTTTTATTTCACTCATAATGAACTCCTTAATTTATAATATTAAATTATCTTATAATCATCTTTTTTATTCTAACACAAAATAAAATCAATTAAAACATAATAATTTATTTTAATTTTATTTTGTTTTATAATATATGATGTTTTGAGGTGTTCTATGGAAAATGAAAATATAGAAAAGAAAAAATTTGGTAAAATAATTAAAGAAAAATTAATGTTGTCAACAAACGGAATGGCTATAGGTCTATTTGGTACACTTATAATAGGTACTATCCTAGATCTTTTTACTAGAATTCCAGGGCTTGCATTTTTAGCAACATACACGACACAAATTAAAGCATTAATGGGGGCTGGCATTGGTTTAGGTGTAGCATTAGCCCTTAAGAAAAATGGAATCGTGATTGTTGCAGCTATGGTTGCCGGAATGATAGGAAATTATGCTTATAGTTTTCAAACAGGCACAGTCTCTTCAATATCCGATCCACTATCTTGTTATATAAGTTCTGTGTTATGTTTACTAGCAATAAAATATATAGTTCGTAAAAAGACTCCTGTTGATGTAATTTTATTGCCACTAATAGGTATCATATGTTCACTAGTTTATAGTATATTACTAGCAAACTACATTCACTATATTACTCTTGGAATTGGTTATATTATTGAAAAATCATTTGGTGTTGTACCATTCTTAATGTGTATTATTATTTCAGTTTTGGTTGGTATGGCTCTTACAGCTCCAATATCAAGTGTAGCTATTTGTGTTGCAATACAAATCGGAAATGTTCCTCTTGCAGCTTATGCAGCATTAATTGGTTGCTCAACTCAAATGTTAGGTTTTGCAATCCATACAGCTCATGATAATAAAATTGGTCAAACAATAGCTGTTGGTATTGGTACTTCTATGTTACAATTTAAAAATATTGTTAAAAAGCCAAAATTATGGTTACCTACTATTATTGTCTCAGCTATTTTAGGCCCTTGTGCTATGTTGTTCCCAATTGAAAGTGTTGAATATTATCAAACAAATAATGTTATTTCTACATTGTCAGTAGGTGCTGGCATGGGAACTAGTGGTTTAGTAGGTCCTTTAAATATCTTAACTGCTAATAACTATAATGGTTTACTTGTTTTATATGTTATAATTTTTACAATTGTATTACCTCTTATCTTAGTATTTATAGTAGATTTATTATTTAGAAAATTTAATATCATCGAAAAAGGTGATTATTCGCTAAGCGATGAAATTTAAAAAAAATAAGCTTTCAAAAGGTTAATTCTTCTGAAAGCTTTTTATATGCCATATATATTCCTAACAATTGCCCATACTAAAAATACGAGACAAATTAAAACAAAATAAATAGTTAAAAACAAATTAAATTTTAAAATACCATATTTAATATATCTATAAAAATAATACACAATAAAAATAAGTAAAAATGGATAGGCGTAAAATAAAACGATATTAAATTTGATTGCACTCTCTATATCAAATCTTAAAAGAGAAAGGATTTGACGCGTGATTCCACAAGTAGGACAATTTAGATGTGTTATATATTTAATTATGCAAGGTAAAGAATATCCTGTTATAAAAATAAACATAGCGTATATAATACCTAGCATAATTATAAATAGTAAGCAAATACCAAGTTTTTTTAATCGTGTTTCCATATTTATCTCCAGTACTCAATATATAATACAGCAAAAAGTTAAAAGAAAAAAGGTCTTTCGACCTTTATCTTAAAGATTAACGACGTAATCCTAAACTTTGAATTAACTTTGCGTATTCTTCGATGTTATTCTTCTTAATGTAAGCTAATAAAGAACGTCTTTGAGCTACCTTAACAAGTAATACACGATTGCAAACGAAATCCTTATGGTTGTTAGCTAAGTGCTTATTTAAACGTGAAATTTCTTCAGTTAAGATTGCTACTTGAACTGCTGATGAACCTGTATCTTGTTCATTCTTACCATATTTTTTAACGATTTCTTTCTTTTCAACTGCTGTTAATGCCATATTGAATTTCCTCCTAAATTATATAAGTTGCGTTAAACCTGGACTACGAACGAGGAACTGCTCGATAATCTAAGTCTACGTCCTTTAAAATTATACAACTTAATTATATCTATTGCAAGAAAAATTTTAAAATTGAATAATAAATTATTAATTTAAATTCTTACATTCATCTTTATTTTTCTTAAGCATATCTATTAATTCTTCTTTTGATGAAAATTTCTTTTCATCTCTTAATTTTTTTACAAATAAGACTTTAATTTCTTGGCCATATATATCTTGATTAAAATCTAATATGTGCGCTTCTATACGAGGCTTATGAATTAGATTAATTGTAGGATTAATACCAATGTTGATCATAGCTTTATATTTAATATTATTTATTATAACATATCCAAAATATACACCATTTTTAGGAATTAGATATAACGACTCTGAAACATTAGCTGTAGGAAAACCTATCGTTCTTCCTAGTTGTGAGCCTTTTACTACGATTCCTTTAATAAAATAATTTGTTCCTAACATTTTATTTGCGTCTTCTATATTGCCATCACTTAAATATTTTCTTATTAACGTAGATGATATACGTAAATTGTCTATTTTAAAATCTGGCACAACATGCAAATCAAAAATATTTAAATCAGATACATTTCCTTCTTTATTTTTAGCAAAAGTATAATCTAAGCCACACACAACAGATTTCACATTATTATTAATTAAAAACTCAAGAAATTGCTTTTTATTAGCATTTAACATATTTTCACTAGTTTTTAATACAATTAAATAATCTAATTTATTTGCAAAATACTCTTCTTTGTCACTAATTAAATCAAGATAAGAAAATTCTTTTTGTCTTAAAATAGTTAAAGGATGAGGATAAAATGTAAGTAATGCTTTTTTTGTATTTAATTTTAATAATTCTTTTAGTAGTTCTTGATGACCTAAATGAAAGCCATCAAAGTTTCCTAACATTATAGCTAAATCTTCTTTATTAAAAATTTTAGAAAGATCATCAATATAAATTGTTTTCATAGTAAAATAACTCTTTTATATTTATTTTTAACAACAGGTGTATAAATAGCTAAATTCTTACCTTTATTTGTTACAATAAATGGTTTATCAGTTTCAATTTGTCTTTCATCTAAGACAACACCGTTTTCTATTAATTTAACTAAATAGTCTTTTACTTCAAGTTTATCTAAATAATTAAAAACTTCTTCTAAAGGTAAAACATCTGCATCTGTTACATCATCAATTTTTTTAGCTTTACTTATATCAAACATACCACTAGATAGACGAGTTAAATTATACATATTACCACAAACTTGTAGTGCGTCACATAAATCTTTAACAAAACTTCTTACATAGAATCCTCTGCTAACTTTTAAGTATATATCTAAATAATATAATCCGTCTTTTTCTATAAGTTCGTTTTTAATTTTAGTATCATAAATAGTAATATCTCTTGCTTCATGGACTACTTCAATACCCTTACGTGCTAAGTCATAGCTTCTTTGTCCGTTAATTTTTAAAGCTGAAAAAGCTGGTGGAACTTGTTTAGTCATTTTAGAAACAATTTCTAACTGTTCACTAATTTGTTCAATATCTAATTTTTTATTGCTCACTTCAATTAATTTTCCTGTAGGATCAATAGTGTCATATGAACGATTAAATTCAATGGTACATAAATATTCTTTTGTTTTATCATTTATTAAATTTAAAGTTTTACATGCACTACCTAAAGATACTACTAAAACTCCACACGCATTAGGATCTAGAGTACCTGTATGTCCTACATGTTTTTCATTTAATTTATGTTTGATTTTATTACAAACATCAAACGATGTATAACCTTTTTCTTTATCAATAATTAAAAATCCGTCCATATTAAACCTCGACTGCTATATATTATAAATTAAAAATTATGTTGACTCAACATATTTTAATATAAAAAAGTGTTAGATTTTTACTCTAACACAACTTTTATTACTTATTCTTTTTACTCTTTAATAATGAATAGATTTTATATACAAAATAACAAGTTCCAAATAAACAAATAAACATTAATATCATATTAAATGAATCAAATCCTGATGTACCATATTTATTTAATGCTTTAAAAAATGTTTTAGCATAATACCCTGTTAAGAATGTAAAAAATAAACAAATACCGATGTTTGCTGATAACTCATGTTCTTCTGCATGCTTAATATAATAAACAAAATTATAAATTAAAGATAAAGTAAACGATAAACATGCATAAACATAAAACAAATACAATTCATTAAGTTCAAAACCATATTCATTGAATGCTTCGCCTTTAACAGCATCAACAAGCATAAAGACAATTAATAATATTGTAATTAATGCTGATATACCAAGACAAATCGATTTTTTAATAATATTATTCTTCATTTTTTGCCTCACCTACTTCAAATATTTGTGGATAAAAATTAACTAGTACAATAATTAATATTAAACAAATGATAATATTAGGAATTGAATATGCACCGTTATATACCCATGAATATAAATGTGTATTAGAACTTGCCCCTAAGAATGAATAAGATCCATCCCCTAGCCAAAATACTATACCAGAAATGACATGTGATAAATATTTTAATACGCCACCAACTAGAGTTCCAAGCGATACAAATAATATCTTTTTACCTTTAGTTTTACTATTTTTAAATGGTTTATAAAATATTCCAGCAAATCCGACTAATGTATAAGCTAAAATATAATCTAACATAATTTGAATAAAAGGACCACATGCCTTTAAGAAGTCATTTGGCATATCACTTCCTTGTACAACATATACACCAGATAACATTTGAAGTAAGGATACTATAAGTCCACATAAGACACCATATCCAAAGCCCCTTCTAAAACAAATAATTAAAATTGGTAACATCGCAATACCAATAGATCCACCAGATGTAAACACACCTTTGAAAAGTCCGCCTTGAATCATATCAAGAACTACTGCGATTGCTGAAAATATTGCAGTTTCAATAATTGCCTGCAAGTTTTGATTTTTTTTGTTCATATTTCCTCCTTAACATAAAAAAATCTTCCAGCAATGCTAGAAGAATGTTTTTGGATTAATACATAATAAAAAAATCTAAAACATATACCTACGCTAGCATTACCTAGATCAGGTTAGTGGGTCGTTAATTTAATAACCTCTCAGCCAAATGGCTCCCCATTGTTTCCTTTACTTTATTATAGCATCATTTATTTATTTTTCAATTGATTTGTCACTTTTACTAAATACAATTAGAACTTTATTACTTGATATAACACTTGCAATGTCACTTAAAATCTCATTACTGGTAGTAAGTGAGCAATTTTCAAGGGATAATGCAAAATTATCTAGATTATATTTAAAACCTTTTAAAGTTAATGTAGTATTAGTTAATGTAAAAAATGAGACATATTTATATTCTTTATAATCTTCTTTATTTAAACTTATCTTGTCTTTATAAAGTATTAAAGAGTAATTATCAACAATTTTTAAATCATTAAATTTATAAAACAATGTTAAATTAGATAAAAAATGTTCTATTCTTTTTCCAATAATACCACCAAAGATAGTGATATCAGAACTTTTTTTAAGTGCATAATCTAAAGCTTCCTCAGTATCAGTTTTATCTTTAATAGGGTTTAATATTATTAATTCTTTAGAATTTTCTTTAATAAGATTAAACTCTTTTTTTGATACACTATCAAAATCTCCTATAGCTAAATCAACTTTATAATTATTTTTAACTAAATTTAGAGCACCTTTATCAACGCCTATTAAGTAATAATCACTTAAATTTATTAAGGACAAATCAATATCAAAAAGTACTAATGCGATTTTCATTTAAGAGTAACGACAGTACAGCCATTTAAACCTTCGCCGTCTCCTCCAAATCTAGTTTCTTTTACATGTTTATTTTTCTTTAAAGCTTCTTCTACAGCTTTTCTTACAGCACCTGTACCAAAACCATGAACAATATAAACTGTATTATAATGAGCTAAAATAGCTCTGTCAATAAATAGATCAACTTGGGGAGCAACGTCAACATATCTTTCTCCTCTTAAATCTAATCTCATAGGAGCTGCTGTAGAGGCTAGAGTTACAGTTGAAGTTGGTTTTACAACTTTTTTCTCTTCTTTCTTTAATGACTTATCATATAACAATTCATCACGATTGAAGGCCATTTTAAATTGTCCAAATTGAACAACATATTTACCTTTTTTTATATCAATAACTTCACCAGTCTTATGATAATCAATAACATGAACTAAGTCACCAATAACTAAATTATGAGTATCTTCTTTCTTTTCTTCTTTAGTTTCTAGATTTTTAGCATTAAATTTAACTTTTGCTAAATCTTTATCTTCTAAGTTTTTCTCATTCTTTAGTTTATTTAACTCAGTAATTAATTCACTACTCTTTTCTTTAGCATCATTAATTATTTTATTAGCTTCCAGATGAGCCTTATATAGCATTAATTCTTTATTTTTTTCAAACTCATCATTTTTTTCTTCGAATTTCTTCTTTTCGTACTCAAGTTCTTTTAATTTCTTTTCATAATTTTGTCTAAGTTTAACAACATTTTGATTTTCTTCATCAATCTTTTTAATTAAGCTACCAGATTCTGTTGTATTATTATTAATTAAAGATTCAGCATGATGTAAAATTTCTTCATCTAAACCTAATCTGCGACTAATTAGAATTGCATTACTTGATCCAGGTACACCAATTGATAGTTTATATGTAGGAGCTAATCTATCACTATCAAATTCAACACTAGCATTTACTATATTTTTATTATTATATGCAAAAGCTTTAAGATCTGAGTAGTGGGTAGTTGAAATACATCTACATCCAATTTTAGTTAGTTTATCAATAATTGCAATAGCAAGGCTTGCACCTTCTTTAGGGTCAGTTCCACTTCCAACTTCATCTAGTAAAATAAGTGAATCATTTGTTGCATATTTTAATATAGTTGCAATACGAGTCATATGTGAAGAGAATGTTGATAAATTTTGTTCAATAGATTGTTCGTCTCCTATATCAACTAAAATATTTTTAACAAAACTTACTTCGCTATCTTTATCAGAACTTATAAATAAACCTGATAATGACATTAATGTTAAAAGACCTACAAGTTTTAATACAACAGTTTTACCACCTGTGTTAGGACCTGTAATAATAATTGTTGTATAACTTTGTCCAAGTTTAATATTGTTTCTTACAACTTTATCTTTATCAATTAAAGGATGAGCTGCATTTATAAAATTAAAGTATCCTTTTTGATTAATTAAAGGACGTGTATATTCATTTTCTTTTGCAAAACGTGCAAGTGCAAAAATAAAATCAAGCTCTATAATTTGTTTGAAATCATTTTCAAGTTCTTCAGAATGTGATTCTACTAAAAGAGTTAAACCCTTTAAAACTAGATTAACTTCTTTTTTCTCATCAACTCTAAGTTCTTCAATATGCTTATAAATTTGACTAGCTTCTTCTGGTTCAATAAAGAAAGTTGTACCAGAAGATGATTGATCATGAATAGTACCTTTAATTTGATTTTTAGAATCAGCTTTTACACATAAGCACATGCGATTATCTCGCATTACAATGACATTATCAGTTAAGCGACTACTTTCCTTCATTAAAAGAGAATTCATGTAACTACGTAAATGATTTTCTTCCATTTGAATACGTTTACGAACTTTAAATAATGACATACTAGCATTATCTTTAACATTATAATTTTCATCAATAGCTGATTCTATTTCATTGCCTAATTTTTTATTATCAGATAAAGAGACAAAATATTCATTTAAATTATCTATATTTAAATGCTTATTATTAATATCTCTATAATAATTTTTAAGAGATGTAGTTCTTTGAATTAAAACTAAAACTTTATATAATTCTTCACTTGTTAAGATTGACCCTATAGAAGCCATTTTAAGTTCATTTCTAATATCTTTTATAAAATCTAGAGGAATATTACCTAAAGAATTCATAACTAATATAGCTTCTTCTTCCTTATCTAATAGAATATTTAAATCATTAATATCCTCTTTAGGTTCAAGATTAATAATTTTTTCTTTAGTTAAATCAAGGAAGGCATATTCTTTAACATTATCAAGAATTTTATTAAACTCAAGTTCTGTTTTATCGTACATATTATTCCTCCTTATAGTTATCTATAAAGTTTTCGCCTTTAAAAGTATCTGGTTCATGTGTAATTAAATCAGGATAATTAAGTTTAGACATTGTATAAAATAATACCATAGCTACACAGTTTGATAAATTTAAACTTCTAATTTTATCAGTTGTAGGAATTCTAAAACAATGATCTAAGTTATTATGTAAAATATTATAAGGAATACCAGTTGATTCACGGCCAAACATAAAATAGATTTTTCTTTCTTTATCCTCTTTATAAGGAGTAAAATCTATCTTATCAGGACTTATATGACCATATCTTGTTAAATAATAAATTTCAGGATTTTGATTTTTTTCTAAAAAATCATCTAAATTATCGTAAATTTCCATGTCTAAATCTTTAAAATAATCTAGATGTGCTCTTTTTAAATGAGCATCATCTAACTTAAATCCTAAAGGACGGATTAAATGTAATTTAACATTAAATCCGACACATGTTCTCATAATATTTCCTGTATTTGCAGGTATTTCTGGTTCAAATAAAATTACGTTAACTTGTTTAGTCATTTTGTTCACCAGTTAAAGAATAACTATCTGCATCCTTTATATTAACAGAAACAATATCACCTGGTTTAAGTTCTTCGTGTGCCGCAACATAAACAGAGCCGTCAATGTCGTCAGGCGCAAATCCATAACTTCTTCCTACATACATTAGATTAGACTCGTCATATCCTTCAATTAAAACATCAAAGTTTTGACCAATCTTTTCTCTATTCTTCTCTAGAGAAATATAAAACTGTGCTTCCATAACTCTGTTATATCTATCGTTTTTAACAGAATCAGGAATTTGTTCCATTAGTGCACCCTTTGTACCTTCTTCAGGAGAATAAGTAAATACACCAAGTCTATCAAACTTAATTTCTTTCATAAATTCGATCATGTTATTAACATCTTCTTCTGTTTCGCCAGGGAAACCTACCATCATTGTAGTACGGAAGATTGCATGAGGAATTCTTTCCTTTATTTTATTTAAAAGTGAAACTAAGTAAGCTCTATTACCACGTCTATTCATAGCCTTTAATACTTTATCTTCTGAATGTTGTAAAGGTATATCAAAATAAGGCATAATATGATCAGGATTATCTTTAATAAAATCAATTAACTCATCACTTACAATTTCAGGATATAAATAGAATAATCTAATTTTAAATTTTCCTTCTATTGTAACAAGTTCTTTAAGTAAATCTACAAGCGCATTCTTCTTATATAAATCATAACCATAACGTGTAGTATCTTGAGAAATAATATTTATTTCGTAAGTTCCTTTATTTACAGCCTTTCTAACTTCGTCCTTAATATCTTCTATTGTTCTACTCTTTAAACGTCCACGAATTAAAGGAATTGCACAAAATGCACAACGATTTAAACAACCATCAGATATTCTTACATAAGTCATGTAATCTGGTGTATCAGTTACACGATCAGTAAAACTTAAAAGATCGCTTTCTTTATAAGATGTATGAAGTAGATTGTTTAGTACTCTAGCTATATCTTTATAATCATCAATCTTCATGAAATAATCTACTTCAGGTAATTCTGGAATTAATTCATCCTTATAGCGTTGTGCTAAACAGCCCATAACGATTAATTTTTTATTTCCTGTTTTATATTTTGCAAGTTCTAAAATTGTATTAATAGCTTCTTCACGAGCAGATAAGATAAATGCACAAGTATTTACCATTAAAATATCAGCTTCTTGTGGTGTTGCTACTACATTAGCTCCATGGTTCTTTAAAAAACCAAGTATCATTTCACTATCTACTTGGTTTTTAGAACATCCTAGAGTTATCATATATACATTCATATTCAAACCTCTATTATTTTAAATTTTGAGAATCCACAATAATTGTTGTAGGTCCCATATTTTTTAATCCTATTTCCATATCAGCACCAAAAACGCCTTCAAATACTTCTAAATCATATTCTCTTAATTTATCATTAAATTCTTTATATAATTTACTAGCATCATTATAATTTAGTGCTGTTGTAAATGAAGGACGGTATCCATCATTTACATTTGAATACAAGGTAAATTGAGAAATAGAAAGAATTTTACCATTTGTATCCTTTAAATTTTTATTAAGTTTGCCAAACTCATCAGCACAAATTCTAAGTCCTTGTACTTTTTTGGCCACTTTATTTATTATTTCAGAGTTATCTCCCTGTGTAAAACCAACAAGTAACATAAATCCCGAGTCAATTGAAGAAACGATTTTACCATCAATTTTACAATATGCGTCTTTTGCGCGTTGTACTACTACTCTCATGATAAAACACGCTCAATATTATGAATTCCTTCAATTTTTTTCAAGTTTACAATTAAAGTTTCAAGATCGGATAAATTAGAAACAATTACTTTTACTTTAATTATAGATTCTAAATCAATATTATTTTTAACGCTAAAATCAGAAACATTTATATCATGGCTTGAAAATAAGTTCATGATTTCGCCTATTAAAGTGTTTCTAGTTGTAGCTAAAATCTTTATCTCAGTTGGGTATTTTCTTTGAATATTATATGCCCAATCAAGATGTATACAACGTTTTTTATCTAAAACAGATAAGTTTTGACAATCTTTATTGTGTACTACAATTCCATTTCCTTTAGTTATAAAACCGATAATATCGTCACCAGGGATAGGTAAACAGCAGTTACCTATTTTAATTTTAGGATTAGATAATCCTTCAACTACAACACCAGTTTCTGAGTTAGTTTTTAATAATTTTTGATTCTTTTCAATACTCTTTTGAATCTTTTCTTCACTTGTTTCTGTATCTGTTTCATTCTTTATCTTAGAACAGACAGTTTTAACAGATAACAAACCTTTACCGATTTCAAGATATAAATCTTCAACAGTCTTTATATTATTTTTACTAAAATTAGTTTGTACAAACTTATCAGTTAAATCAAATTGTATTTTTTGAGATGAAAATTCAATTTGAAGACTAGATTTACCTCTATCAATTAATACTTCTCTATTTTGAACATTTAAAAAGTTTCTAATTTTGTGTTTAGCATGGCTTGTTTTTGCGATATTTAACCAATCTTCTGATGGTCCAAATGATGAATTTGATGTTTTAACTGATACAATATCACCAGTTTTAAGTTCATAGTTTAGAGGAACAATTTTATTATTTACGTTTGCTCCGACCATCTTATTTCCTAGATTGGAGTGAATTTTGTAAGCAAAGTCTATAGGAGTTGATCCTTGTGGTAATTCTATTACATCACCATTAGGTGTATATACATAAACATTAGTATCCAAAATTTCATTTTTAATTGAATCAACGAAGTCTTCAGCATTATTTTCAGCTTCGTTTGTCATTAATACTAAATCAGAATACCATTTTAATTTTTGAGCAATTTCATATTGTTCACGTTCTTTTGAATATTGAACATTCTCTTTATATGCCCAGTGAGCAGCTACACCGTATTCAGCAATAGAATCCATTTCCTCAGTTCTTATTTGAACTTCAAATATATTACCGTTTGGTCCTATTACTGTAGTGTGTAATGATTGGTACATGTTTGACTTAGGTACAGCAATATAATCTTTAAAACGATTAGGAATTGGTGTAAAGTGAGCATGAATAATACCTAAAACTTGATAACATACTTCTACTTTGTCTACAATAATACGTATAGCATAAATATCATATATATCATCAAAATCTTTATGTTTACTTAACAATTTTTTATAAATTGAATAAGTATTTTTCATTCTTCCTTTAATAACATATTTAACGTCAGCTTCTTGTAAAATCTTATTAACATCATTAACAATTTTATCAATAACACCGTTTTTATCATTTTCAGTATGATGTACAAGATTAGTAATTTTAGTATACATTAAAGGATCTATGTATTTTAAACTTCTATCTTGTAATTCACTTTTTACTTGGAAGATACCTAGTTTATCAGCAATAGGTGCATATATTTCAAGTGTTTCATTAGCAATTCTTACTTGTTTTTCAGGTGCCATAGAATCAAGAGTACGCATATTGTGTAATCTATCGGCTAATTTTACGATTACAACACGAATATCTTTAGCCATTGCAAATAACATCTTTTGATGATTTGAAGCTTGAGCTTTTTCAAGAGAAGAAAATTTAAGCTTGTTTATTTTAGTAACACCGTCAACAATACTTGCAATATCAGAATTAAATTCTTTTGTTATATCATAAGTAGTTGTTGGTGTATCTTCAACAACATCATGTAATAAACCTGCACAAATTGTATTAGGTCCACCATGAAGTTCTGCTAATATAATTGATACTTCAAGAGGGTGGATGATATATGGCTCACCTGATTTTCTAAATTGTTCTTTATGTTTATCTTTCGCATAAAGAAAAGCTTTATGAATAAGCTCTAGATCCTCTTCTCGAGTAATATATGTATGAACTTTTTCATATAAACGATTATAATCAATCAATTTATTATTATCTTGATCCATTAAAACCCCTCCTTTAATAATTATTCTCCTTCGTAAGAAGTTAAACTAAATACAGGACAATTGAATTTAGTACGTCCTTTTAAATCAACTAATTCGATAACAAATGCAGCGCCTACTACTTCTGCGCCTAATTTTTGAGCTAATTTTTCGCAAGCACCTACAGTACCACCTGTAGCTAGTAAGTCATCGATAATTAAGACTTTATCGCCTTTTTTAAGTGAATCTGTATGAATACATAAAGTATTTTTACCATACTCTAAATCATAATCTTCTGTTACTTGTTCACGTGGAAGCTTACCAGGCTTTCTTACAGGAACAAATGGTAAACCTAAATTATAAGCAACAGGACAACCAAAGATAAATCCACGAGCTTCAGGACCCATAATAACGTTTGCGCCTACTTTTTTAGCAAATTCTGATATTTGGTCGATTGCATACTTGAATGCTTCAGGATTAGAAATAATTGGTGTACAATCTCTGAAAATAATTCCTTCCTTTGGGAAACCAGGAATTGATGCTACAAAATTCTTTAAATCCATAATAAACTACCTCTTTTTATAAAAATTACTTTAACATTATACCACATTATTTAAAAAATTCATTAATTTAACATTTTTTAAATGAAAATAATTTGTTTTTTAATACTCAATATAAAAATTAACATAAACAAATAAAAGACTAAACAAAAATTTAATTTAGTTATATAATAATGTTAGAGGTGACTAACATGAATTTTTATGAATCTGGTGATATATCTAAACCTGTAATTTTATTAATACCTGGAACCTGTTGTCATTATAGTTTATTTAACAAAGTTGTTCCTCTACTTAAAGAACGTTTTTATACAGTTGTTGTTTCTTTTGATGGTTTTGACGAATCTGAAAATACAGAATATTTAAATATGACTGACGAAACACTTAAAATTGAAAAATATGTTAATGATAAATTTAACGGTCGTATTTCTACCATTTACGGTTGTTCACTAGGAGGTTCTTTTGCAAGTTTTTTGTTAAAAAGAAACAATATAAAAATAGACCATATTATTTTGGGTAGTAGTGATTTAGATCATAGTAACAAAATTTGTGCTTTTATCAAAGGTAAAATTATGACTCCTTATTTATACAAAATTGTACACTACCATGATATACCTAATATTGTTTTAAAAAAATTAAATAAACTAAAAAATGAAGATATAACAAGATACGAGCAAATGAATGAATTTTTAAAATCATTTATGGTAAATGAAATAAAAGATGTTGTAACAAAAAGAAGTATATATAATCAATACGTATCTGATTTAACAACAAAAATTGGTAATTCTATTTATCAAGAAGGAAGTAAGGTTCATATCTTTTATGCGACAAAAATGGGTACAAAATATTTAAAAAGATATGAAAAACATTTTAAAAATCCTGATATTAGAAAACAAGATTTAAATCATGAAACATTCTTCTTTTGTTATCCAGCTGATTGGACTAAAGAAGTTTTTGATTGTGTTTTTAATTCTTAAACCATTTTATTGTTGTTAAAACTTTTTTT
>CAVEPF010000008.1:18243-18899 GCA_963617645.1 Anaerotignum sp.
ATATAATAAAATCCTTTAACGCTATTTTTTTGTTAAAGGATTTTTATTATTAAATTAAAACAAAATATCTTCTTCTTTGATTTTATCGTTTTCGTTTATTTTTCTAATAACTTTACATGGTACACCACATGCAACAACATTAGGTTCTATATCACTTGTTACTACACTACCAGCTCCAATTACTGAACCTTCTCCTATAGTGACACCACCACAAATTGTTGAATTAGTACCAATCCATACGTTATCTTTAATAGTTATAGCTTTAGATGTACCAATCCCATTCTTTCTTTGAATAGGATCAATTGAATGTCCGGAACAAGCTATACATACATTTGGCGCAATAAAAACACCATTACCGATGTTCACTGGCGATGTATCAAGTATAACACAATTGTAATTTAATAGTGCCATACCATGAAAATGAATATTAAAACCATAATCACAGTGAAAACTTGGTTCAATAAATGTAGCTTCAGTACATGTTCCAAGTAATTTCTCAAGTATTTCTTGTCTTTTTAAAATGTCATCTGGTGATGTATTATTATATTCAAAACATAATCTTTTAGACTTTTTTGCTTCTTCTTGTGGAAAATTTTCATATCCACTTGAATATTTAGCACTTTTTTTCATTATATCTATTGGTTCCATATATACTC
>CAVEPF010000009.1:0-11405 GCA_963617645.1 Anaerotignum sp.
ATAAAATCATTTTTTCAAATGATTTAGTATAATCAATATCATAGCTTAAGATATCAACAATATTTTCTCCAACCATACCAGAAATAACAAGAGTATCACATTCTGGTTCAATTTGTTCAAAGCCATTTGATAAATATAAAGAAATTTTTTCTTCAAGATTGGCTTTTTTTATATTTTCTTTAGCACATTCAAGCGGTTTTTTAGCAACATCTATACCATATCCTCTTGATACACCATAATCATTAATTGCTTTAATTAATGTATATGCATGATCGCATCCACAATCAACAACAGCTTTTGAGCCTTTTGTTAATGATGCTATAAAATCTAGTCTTTCCATTATTTATTCAAATATCCTTTAATTCTATTCGACCTTTGAGGGTGTCTTAATTTTTTTAAAGCTTTAGCCTCAATTTGTCTTATTCTTTCACGAGTAATATTAAAAATCTTACCAACTTGTTCAAGAGTCATAGGATGACCATCATCCCAACCATAACGAAGTTTTATAACTCGTTCTTCTTTATCTGTTAAGTAACGTTTCATTGATAATTCTAAATCTTCACGAAGTTTAATACGTTCAGTATACTCGTAAGGAGTATCATTTGATGTATCAGCAATAAAATCTTCTTGTGTAGATTCCTTATCTTCACCAACAGGTTTATCTAAACTGATAGGGTCACGAGCACTATTTAAGAAAAATTGTACTTTTTCTTCAGTCATGCCCATCTTATCAGCTATTTCTTTAAGACTAGGATCTCTTCCTAATTCTTGAACCAATTCACGTTGTACTTGAATAATTTTAGTAATTTTTTCATTAACATGAACTGGTAGTCTAATAGTACGACCTTGATCAGAAATAGCTCTGTTAATAGCTTGTTTAATCCACCATGTAGCATAAGTCGAAAACTTAAAACCTTTTTCAACTTCAAATTTATCAATAGCTTTTAGTAAACCTTTAGTACCTTCTTGAATTAAATCCATGAACGCAAGTCCACGATTAGTGAATCTTTTAGCAATATTTGCTACTAAACGTAAATTCGAATTAGTTAATTTTTCACGTGCAAAATCGCCTTTTTCTTCAATGTCTAAAAGTTCATTATATTCATCAAGTGATACTGTAATTTCTTCATTATCAATTTTATTTAATTTTTCTTTAGCTTCTCTACCGTATTTAATCTTATAAGCTAAATCAATTTCTTCTTCACGTTTAAGTAGGGGAAATTGACCTATATCTTTAAAATACATTTTAACAGTATCGTTTGAATTAGTACTTGTGACTTCATAAGCTAATGCTTTAAAATCTTCATCAGATACTTCTTCATCTTCATCTGCTACTAGATCATCTAAATCAGGTTCTTCTTCAGGTAATTCATCTTCTTCAAGGACTTTGATGCCCTCATTATCAAGAAGTTCGACCATTGTATCAAAAGGATCCGTATCGATTTCAATAAATTTTGCAACATCTTTAACACTAAGTACATTGTTATTAGTTTTGGCTAATTCCATTAATTTATTTTTAATTTCTTCTTGAGTCATAATTACCTCCTATTTATTTTTTAAGTCATTTTTACGTTTGTTAATTCTTTGCATAGATTTAACAAAATTTTCTATAGCTTCTAACTTTTCTTCATCACTTTTCTTATCAAAATCAGAAAAAGTAGGTAAATCATTTGAATAAAAGATAGCATTAACACATTCTTCTAGGTCTCTAGCATTGTAAATTTCGCTATCCTTTAATTTGAATAATGTTTGTTTATCTGAAATGATACAATTATAATAACGATCATCATCTAACATAGATAAAAACGTACCTTCATTATAGGTATCATAGGAATTATAATATGTATTAATAAGTTCATCCCATAATTCTTGATGAATTTTGTCAAAACACATATATAAAGGTCTTCCATTTTCGTTTCTTTCATCTAAACGAAGTGCAATCTTTTTACTTTGTTTTGCATAATTAAATAATCTAAGTTCAGCACGTTGTCTAAATAATAAATTGTTCCATTCGTCTTCAGTATATCCAAGGAAAATATTTTGATCTTTTTTATATATGTATTTTTTTTGATTATAATTTACTTGTTTACTAGTAGTAATTTCAGGAGTTTTTATAATTCCTTTTTCTTTTAAGTAATTATTATAATCTAACATTATTGAAGCACTTGATATTCCAGTTGATTCTGAAAAACGATTTAAATATCCTTCAATTAATGTGTTAGAATTTAACATATCGAAAAATCTAAATAAAGGATTTTTAATTTCTTCAATCACATCAAGACTTTTTAGATTTTTATCTAGTGTAATATATGAATAGATAAAATCATTAGGGCTTTCTAAATGACTGTCAAAATATTCTATATATTTATCTTTACCATATGTTTTAACATATTCATCAGGGTCCATTGAATTAGGAAGTCTTACAAGTGATAAATTAATATCTCCTTCATTCTTAATGAGTTTGATAGCTTTCATCATTGCATTAATTCCAGCTTTATCACCGTCATAACATACAATAATATTTTTAGTTTTACTCTTTAATAATTTAACCTGATTTACTGTTAAAGCTGTTCCCATAGAACAAACTGCTTCGCCAAGTCCTGCTTTAAAACTTGCAATAACATCTAATTGTCCTTCATGAAGAATAACTCGATCTTTTCTTGTAATATAAGGTAAAGCTTTATCAATGTGATAAATACTTTCTCCTTTTTTAAATATAATAGTTTCGGGAGAATTTATATATTTAGCTGTATCTTCTTCATTACAAAAAATACGAGCACTAAAGGCAATAACATTACCTTTTATGTCATATACAGGAAACGTTATACGTTTTCTAAATATATCATAAAAATCTGTACCATTTTCACTTTGTTTAATTAAACCACAGTCAAGTAAATCTAAATCAGTATACTTAGCATCTTTTAAATTTAAATACAAAGTATTCATTTTATCAGGTGCTAAGCCTATATTAAATTCTTCAATAATTTCTTTACTAATACCACGATTTTCAAGATATTTAATAGCTTCTAAACCAAGTTTGGTATGAAGTAAAGAAAAATGGTAGAAGTCGGCCGCATCATTCATAATTTGATAATATTTAGAATAATCAGGCCCACTTTTCTTTTTAATATTTAATTCCACATTAGCTCTTTTAGCAAGTTCTATACAAGCTTCTTCAAAATTAATGTGTTTTATAGACATTAAAAATTTAATTGGAGAGCCACCGCCACCACAGCCAAAACATTTAGCAATTTTTTTTGTAGGGCTAACCATGAAACTGCCAGTTTTTTCTTCGTGAAACGGACAAAGTCCTTTGTAATCTGAACCAGATTTTTGAAGGGATACAAATTCACTTACTAAAGATACAATATCAGTTTTATCAATAATTTCTTGTATTTTACCTTGTTCAATCATTCATATCCCTCCTTATAATTAGTATTTAATTTGCTTGTTAATATAATCTACAACTTCATCAAGTTTTAATACAACTTGTTCCATTGTATCTCTGTTTCTAACAGTAACTGTATTATTGTTAATAGTTTCATCATCAACAGTAACGCAGAAAGGTGTACCTATAGAATCTTGTCTTCTATAACGCTTACCAATTGCTTGAGCATCATCATATGTTGTGCTAAATTCTTTAGCAAGTAATGAATAAACTTCATTAGCTTTATCAGTATGCATTTTCTTAATTAAAGGAAGTACACATACTTTATAAGGAGCTAAATGATACTTTAATCTTAATACTTCTCTAGTATCTCCTGACTCAAGTACTTCATTATCATATGCACTAAATAATATAGCAAGCATAAGTCTACCAACACCAACACTTGGTTCTACAACATAAGGAACATACTTTGTATTTGTCTCAGGATCTAAATATTCTAAGTTTTCTTTTGAGTGCTCCATATGACGCTTTAAATCGTAATCAGTACGACTTGCGATACCCCAAAGTTCGCCGTATCCCCATGGGAAATTATATTCAATATCTGTTGTGGCTTTAGAATAGAAAGCAAGTTCTTTCTTATCATGGTCTCTATATCTTACATCTTCTTCAGCTAAACCTTGATTGATTAAGAAATCATGACAGAATTGACGCCAATATGTAAACCAATCATCTTCAGTTCCTGGTTTGCAGAAGAATTCTAATTCCATTTGTTCAAATTCACGAGTTCTAAAAATAAAGTTACCTGGAGTAATTTCATTTCTAAATGATTTACCAATTTGACCGATACCAAATGGTACTTTCTTTCTCATAGAACGTTGTACATTCTTAAAGTTAACAAAGATACCTTGTGCTGTTTCAGGACGTAAGTAAACTGTATTCTTACTGTCTTCTGTAACACCTTGGAAAGTCTTAAACATTAAATTGAATTGACGAATGTCTGTAAAATCATGAGAACCACAGTTAGGACATGGAATATGATTATCTTTAATGAATTGCATTAATTCACTATTACTCATACCATCTCCAGAAACTTTTCCTTCTGTAAAATCTTCTATGATCTTATCAGCTCTAAAACGACTCTTACAAGCCTTACAATCGCATAGTGGATCAGAGAATCCACCAACATGTCCTGTAGCTACCCATGTT
Source organism: Anaerotignum sp. (assembly GCA_963617645.1). Taxonomy (GTDB): domain Bacteria; phylum Bacillota_I; class Bacilli_A; order Acholeplasmatales; family Anaeroplasmataceae; genus JAEELC01. Next base: position 4,595 of record CAVEPF010000009.1, read on the forward strand.
TCAGGGTTCATGATAATAGCACTATCAAGACCTACATTATATCTATTTTCTTGGATAAATTTCTTTTTCCAAGCATTTTTTAAATTAGTTTCAAGTAATTCTCCTAGAGGACCGTAATCCCAAGAATTAGCTAAACCTCCATAGATTTCACTACCTTGGAAAATAAATCCTTTTTCTTTCAAGAATTTTACTAATTGATCTAAATTAATTTTACTCATAATAACTCCTTGTATATCATATATAAAATAGTCAAATTTCGGCTAAAAGTTAACCTCATAGTCAAAATTAATCTATAAAATCATCAAATATTGCACATACCTTCTCTAGACCATCTCTAGTCTCACTAGATACTGGATAGATTAAGTTTGCGTTTTCTAGTTCTAATTTCTCTTTAATAATCTTCTTTTGTTTATCGATTTGACTTCTTTTAACTTTATCTAATTTAGTAGCAATTATAATAGTTTTAATATTATAATACTTTAAAAAATCATACATTGTTTTATCATCATTTGTAGGTTCATGACGAAAATCCACTAACAAGAAAGCACATTTAAGCTCTTTACGTGTTGTAATATATTCTTCAATCATTCTACCAAATTCTTCAATTTGTGCTTTAGAACGTCTAGCATATCCGTATCCTGGTACATCTACAAAAACTATCTTATCATTAATATTAAACATATTAAGTGTTATAGTTTTACCAGGTTTTGATGATGTTTTTGCTAAACTTTTTCTGTTACAAAGTGCATTGATAAAGCTTGATTTACCTACATTAGATCTTCCGCAAAACATGAATTCAGGTTTTCCACCATCAAGCATGTGTTCTTTTTTTGTACCGCTCTTTATAAATTCAGCTTTAGTTATTCTCATTTTTTACCTCAATATTAAGTTTTTTTAAAATAACATTAATCTCATCATCTTCTAGATATGCTACTCCGATTTCACCATGTTTTTTATCACCATGGAAATCAGAACCAGCACTTACAAATAATCCTTTTTCTTTCGCTAAAAGACGGAACTTTTCTTCTTCATTTTCCTTGTTTCTAGGGTATCTAGCTTCAATACCATCAATTCCCATATCAACAACTTTTAATACATTATTATAATCCATTAAAGTAGGGTGAGCTAAGATCACAATAGCACCCATATCATGCATCATCTTAATACCTTCTTCAGGAGTCATAAGACTTGCAGGAATATAACAAGGTGAATCATTAGATACATAAAAACTTGCTAAAGACTCATCTAAATCAGGATTATTTTCAATTAGATTTTTATACATGTTACCTCTTGTAATAATAGTACCTGAAAGTAATGTATCAAGATCTATATTTACATTGTATGTATCTTTAATTAAAGTCATCATTTTTTTAGCACGTAATCGACGTTTATCGATTATATTTTGACTAAACTCACGCATAGCTTGAGGAATAATATTATTTGGAAAATAACAAACTAAATGGCAATTATCATTGCCAATTTTAGTTGATAATTCAACACCTTTCAAAATGAAAAGACCAATTTTTTTACCATATTCATAAGCTTCTTCAACGCCAAAAACAGAATCATGATCTGTGAGGCCTAAAATATCTAAATTGTGTTCTTTAGCTCTATCTAATAAAACACTAACACTATACCATCCATCAGAATACTTAGAATGTGAGTGTAAATCTGCTCTCATTTTTACCTCCTATTTGTCGTAAGCTTCGATAATCTTTTGAACTAACGGATTTCTTACAACATCTAACTTTTCAAATTTAATAATTTTTATATCATCAATATCTTTTAAAATATTGCATGCATTTACTAAGCCACTTCTTTTGCCAATAGGCAAATCAATTTGTGAAACATCACCTGTTATTACCATCTTTGAATTAAATCCTAAACGTGTTAAAAACATCTTCATTTGCATCTCAGTTGTGTTTTGTGCTTCATCTAAAATACAAAAACAATTTTCAAGTGTTCTTCCTCTCATGTACGCAAGAGGTGCAATCTCAATAACACCATTTTCAATCATTTGATCAACGGCCTTATTGCCTAGTGTATCGTATAAAGCATCATATAAAGGTCTTAAATAAGGATCAATTTTTTCTTTTAAATCTCCAGGTAAAAAGCCTAATGATTCACCAGCTTCTATAGCTGGACGCGTTAAAACAATATGTTTTATAATACCTTTTTTAAGTAAAGAAACAGCATAAACTACAGCTAAATATGTTTTACCAGTTCCTGCAGGTCCTACACCAAATACAATATCTGATTCTTTTAGTGCCTCAACATATTCTATTTGCTTTAATGTTTTAGCATAGATTGCTTTTCCAGCAAATGTACGTTCAATCATTTCTTTTTTTTGATATATTTTATAAAGTTTAGATGTATCATCTAAATTTTTATAAATATATGTAATATCTCTAGAAGTAATTTGAAAATTATTTTTAGACATGAACGTAAGCATTTCAAACATTTCTTTTAAGGATTCAATTATTTTTTCATCATCTGTGTCACATTCAACTTCGTTAAAGTTTACGTTTAACTTTACATCGAATAATTTTTCTAAAAACTTTAAGTTAACGTTATTGTTTCCAACAATGTTTTGACACTCAGACAATGTAGTAAAATTACAAGTAAATTTCATTCTTTCTCCTACACAACTAAGAATAATAGCCAAGCTAGACCATAATAAATAACAATAGCAATTAAATCGTTAATTGTTGTAATAAAAGGTCCTGAAGCTACGGCAGGGTCTATATGCATCTTTGTAAGTAAAATTGGTAAATATGAACCAGTAAATGATGATACAGCCATAGAAATAAATAGTGCTAAACCAACAATAGATCCAGCTTTAAAGCAATCATGCCAATTAAAATCAGTACCTTGATATACATTAGTTTTTGTAACACCTAAATATAAACTAATAAAGAATATAGATACAATAGCTAAAATAATACCATTTACAACACCAATCTTAATTTCGTGCCATATAATTTTACGTGCTTGACGCTTACTCTCCTCTTCATCTGATATATAACGAATAGTTACAGCAAGAGACTGTGTACCAACATTACCAGCCATATCTAATACCATTGATTGGAACGCAACAATTGCAGGAAGAGCCGCAATAACATGTTCAAATCTACCTGTTACACTTGATACAACAAGACCTAAAATCATTAATGTAATAAGCCAAGGTAAACGTTTTCTTAAAGATTTTTTTAAAGGCTCATCGATTTCATCTTCTTCAGATAAACCGGCAAGTTTTGCATAGTCTTCGGAAATTTGATCATCAACAGCTTCAACGATATCACTTGTTGTAATAACACCAACTAATTGATTTTTAGCATTTAATACAGGCACGATAGCCATATCGTAGCCTCTTATATCATTAATAACTTCATCAGTAATAGCATTATCACGTACAAAAGGTGTATTAGTTAAGATGATATCTTCAAGATTAGATTCTTTTCTAGCACAAATTAAATCTTTTAATTCAATCATACCATATAAAGAATTATCATCTCTTAATACGAATATAGAATTAATATTATCATTATCACCAGCTTGTTTTACAAGTTCTTTCATAGCTTGAGTGATATTTGATCCATAAGGAATCGATATATAGTTCGTAGTCATTATAGATCCAATTTGATCTTCATCATACGAATTAATAAGTTTAACATCTTCTTGACTTTCTTGTTCCATACGATTCAAAATTTCTTTTGCATCATTTGTATCAAGTTCATCTAATACGTCAACCGCGTCGTCAGCATCCATTTGTTCAATAATATCAGCTGCTTGTTCATAGTTTAATTCTTCAACATATTCTTCTACATCATCTAGATATGAGAAAACTTCACTCGTTCTTTCAACTCCTAGAATTTTATATAATTTTAGACGTTCATCTTTAGTTAATAAACTAAAAATAGATGCAATATCATTTTCATGATAATCATTTAATTTTTCACGTTTTTGATCATCAGAAATATTAGAATCCAATATCTCTTTAATTTCTTTAAAGTAATCTAACTCCATAGTTTACCATCCTTTCCGATTTTAAATATAATAATCTAAATTTAATACACAAAAAACCATTATAATTTTACCACAATAATTAATTATTTACTAACGCAAAAAAACAAAATTTACAAGAAATTTAAATTGCAGAACAAATTAAAATGAACCCCTAAGTCTTTTTGTTGCTAGCACGACTTAGGAGTTCAATATTAATCATTTTTAAAACAAATTAATTTATAAATATTTTTCAATATCACCAATGATATCTTCTACTTCCATGGAATTTTCTTTTAATATATCTAAAGGATTAAATCTATCAATAATTTCTTTTTTCAAGCCATAATTTAAAACTTTTACATTAGTGTTACCAAAATATGAAGCTATTTTTTGACCATATCCTCCATCCAAAATAGTTCCTTCAATTGTTACAATAACCTTATAATCTTTTAAGGTTTCAAGTGTATTTTTATCTAAAGAAGATATGCAAAGAGGATTAATCAAAGTAGGAGTTAAACCTTTTTCCTTTAACTTTATTGATAGAGTTTCAGCATATTTATAAAAATCATTTACACCAAATATAGCTATATCTTTACCATTTTCTTCTACTTTATTTTGTATGGTATCAAAATTAGTGAATGGTATACGATTATCTTCAACAATACCTTGAGCAGGAATTAGGATTGCTACGCTTTCGCCTTCTTTATCTAAAGACCAGTTTAGCATAGATATATATTCAGCTTTACTTGTAGGTGCTAATAATTTTAAATTAGGAATGTTTGCAAGCATTGAGGCAGCATATATACCTAAATGAGTAGCATCTCTACCACCATAAAGCGAAGAACCTGATACAAGAATAGTAGCTCCGTTATTATTTAGTGCTAAATCTTGGCTTATTTGGTCATAAGTTCTTTGTAAAAATGAAGCACTAGTAGCAAATACAGCCTTACTTCCCCTTTTAGCAGCACCACTTATTAGAGCAACAGCACTCTCTTCAGCAATACCAACATCAACAAAATTATCTTTATATGTAACAAATCTATCTTCTTCAGAAAATCCAATATTAAAAGGTAAAGCTGCTACCACTGCAAGTATTGGTTCACCTTTTTTTATTCTATTCTTTAAAATATCCCCTGTGATATTTGCATAAGATTCTCTAATATAAGGAGCTTTTTCAACTCCTGTTTTAATATCAAATGGCATAGTAAAATGCCAGTCTGATTTATGTAAAATACTTGGTTCATACCCATGTCCTTTTTCAGTATTAATATGGACAACAATCGGATGATCTATATCTTTTACTTTATTTAATACTTCTATAACTTTAGAAATATCATTTCCGTTATCTAAATAAACATAATCTAAGTTAAACGACTTAAATAAATTATTTTCACTCAAACCCTTAGAATTTCTAAGAACTTCTAAATTTTTATATAAACCACCATGGTTTTCAGCAATAGACATTTGATTGTCATTAACAACTATAATAAAGTTAGACTTTAATTCGCCAGCTATATTTAATCCTTCAAGAGCTTCACCACCAGATAAAGATCCGTCTCCTATAATTGCAATAATATTTTCACTAGAATGTAATACATCACGTCCTTTAGCCAAACCTAATGCTAAACTAATAGATGTTGATGTATGCCCTACACAAAACATATCATGCTCACTTTCTTTAGGTTCAGTATAACCTGATACATCAGCATAATGTTTAGGATCTAAGAAAGCTTCTTTTCTACCTGTTAAAATTTTATGAGTATATGATTGATGAGATACATCAAATACAAATTTATCTTTAGGAGAATTAAAAACATAGTGAAGTGCTACTTCTAGTTCTACAGCACCTAGATTTGGTCCAAAATGTCCTCCTCTAACACTCATTTTTTCTATTAATGCAGTTCTAATATCACTACATAATTCTTCTAATTCATTAATACTTAATTTTTTTAAATCACTAGGATTATTAATTTTTTCAATCATTTTACTTTCCTTTCATTATTTGAAGTTTAATATAATTATAATATAAATAATTATTTTATGTCATATTTTTACATAAAAAAAGATTCCCGAAGGAATCTCACATTATCGGTCTCTAACTTCAGCATCAATTGCATCACTGTGTCTATTATCTGAATCATAGTGGTCATCAGTAAATATTGAACTTACAACATCACCTACAAATAATGTAGTAGTAATAATAAATAGTGAAACTAAAATTAAGATTACGCCAAATATAATCATTTGTACATTATGTGAAATAACTGGATCATTTCCAACAGCCAATGCACCAATTACAATAGCAATAACTCCACCAATTGAACCTATGATAAGTGTAACCAAAATATTTTTAATTGATGATTGTTTAATTGATAGTAACGCAGTTATTAAAACTTCACAAACTGATAAAATACCTGTAACAAGTAAGAAATATGGAACATAATAAATGAATAATAATATTAATGTACCACATACTGTTTGATTAACTACTAGATAAATTCCAGCAGCTAAAATTGAAGCACTGCCACCAGCTAAACCGATTGCATTTCTTCTAGTAAGCATAGTTAAACATAAAGCAGCTATTACAGAGATAGAACCTAAAATTATAAGTGTTACTCCAATAACACGACCTATATTTTCGTATGCTTCCGCACTTGTACTACCTGTAGCAGCACCAACAATAATGCATAGAATACCAACAATGAATGTCAATATTGAAATTATTAATTTTTGATAATGTTTTTTAATTAATGTTAACATTTTAAATCCTCTTTTCGATATGTTAATTATATTATTAAATTTTAAA
>CAVEPF010000010.1:0-6355 GCA_963617645.1 Anaerotignum sp.
CATTTGATCCTTATATTTTGTCTACATTTAATGATTTAATAAAAGTTTCATATAATATCTATAATGCAGATAATATATTATTAACTAGTCATAATTATTTTAAAAAATACTCTAGAAAGAGTCTTTCACTAAAAATGAAATATTATTTCTTCTTCTATTCTAAAAACTATAAAAAACTAGATATATATAAAAAAGATTTTAATACACAACTTCAAATAATTTCCGTTAATAAAGAAATTGATGAATTATTTGAAGCCATAAACGATTATTTATATTTTGGAAAAGCACTTAAATTCAATAAATATTTTGGAGAGTAATTATGAAATATTGTAAAAAATGTGGTGTTGAACTAGACGACGATGATAATTTTTGTTCACTTTGTGGTTCACCTTATGAAGTAAACATAAAAAGTCCAGTACTTAATATCGATAAAAATACATCAGCCGAAATAGGTCTTCTTTCTCAAAAATCTAAAGCTAAAGCATTTATACTTTGTTTATGTTTTGGTCTTATTGGCATGCATAATTTTTATCTAGGGCAAAAAAATGAGGGAATTTTAAAACTAGTATTACTTTGCTTAAGTTTTCTATATTTTCCAATAATTATATTGCTATTAGTAACTATAATAGATTTAATTAAAATTGCATCTGGCGCCATGGTTGACAGTGATGGTTGTAAAGTAAAAAATTGAGGATTAGTTTTGCTAATCCTTTTTTCAATGAAAAAAGCTCTATTTCTAGAGCCTTACTTTAATTATTATTTGCCTTATCAGCTTTCTTATACATTTTAATATATTTTTGTTCAAGATCAGCTTCAAGTGCTATACGAGAAATTATTGTTTTAACAACAGATTCAAGTTCAGATCCTTCAGAATAATCAGCTTGAGTTAAATAACTAGATCTACCATCTAGTAATAAATCTTTTGCTTTTTCAATTTTTGCTCTTTGATATAGTGCAATAGATTTACCACCACGTTCTTTAACCATTTTCATGCATGGAACATCTGTTAATCCATCTCCAATATAAATCATATTTTGGTATAATACATGTCTATCTTTAGCTTCCATCTTGTTATTTAAATCAACATCATTAGTAATATCAAAAACACCTTTTGAAATTCTAAATACATATTGAGTCTTTGTTGTATAGTTAACAGTATTTAGTGGCCAATCAGCTTCACCTTTTTCATCATAATGGAATTTACAACCATATATTTGTTTAAATTCATTAGCAATAGGTGAACCTTCAATAATTTCACTAGTTCCGCTTGATAAAACGTAATGTTCTACTTCAACTCCTAGAGTTGCACCATAATTGTTAATACGTTTAAACCAACTATCTACACCCTTATATAGTTTCATGCCACGAGCACAACTGTTTAAATACTCTTTAGTTAACTTAATACCTTTTTTACGAGCTTCAGTAATCATAACATACATATATGCTAAAATACGTTCCATTTTATTCTCTTCAGCCATTTTGTTAGCTTTGCCCCAGAATTCCGCTGGAGTTAGACCTAAATCAGGAATAAAATTATATTCTTGCATATCACGATCACATAATGTCTTATCAAAATCATACATTAAAACAACAATAGGTTTCTTCATATTACTTCTCCTTTTCATCATCACTTGAAAGAACAGCTAGGAAAGCTTCAGGTGGAACTTCAACAGAACCAAATTGTTTCATTCTCTTTTTACCTTCTTTTTGTTTTTCAAGTAATTTTTTCTTTCTTGAAATATCGCCACCATAACATTTAGCAAGTACATCTTTTCTAACTGCCTTAATGTCACTTCTAGCAATAACTTTATGGTTAATAACAGCTTGAACAGGAATTTCAAATTGATGACGAGGTATTAAAGTTTTTAACTTTTCAACCATTTGTTTTCCTCTTTCATAAGCAAAATCCTTATGAACAATCATCGATAACGCATCAATTACATCTTTATTAAGCATTATATCCATCTTAACAAGTTTGCTTTCTTTATATTCACCAATTTCGTAATCTAAAGATGCATATCCTCTAGTTTGACTTTTTAATTTATCAAAAAAGTTATAAACAATTTCAAGTAACGGCATCTCATAATGAATAATTGCACGTGTTTCTTCAACATATTTTAAATCTACAAATGTACCACGCTTTGATTGACATAAATCCATTACTGAACCTACATATTCACTAGGTACCATTATAGTAGCATTTACATAAGGCTCTTCAATTCTATCAATTTTTTCTTCCTTAGGTAATTCAGATGGGTTATCAATAATTTTCATTGAACCATCAGTTAAATAAACATGATATTCAACACTTGGTGCGGTAGCAATAATATCAATTCCGAACTCTCTTTTAATTCTTTCTTCAATGATATCCATATGAAGAAGTCCTAAAAATCCTGTTCTAAAACCAAAGCCTAGAGCTTGTGAACTTTCGGCTTCAAATACTAAACTTGCATCCTCCAATTTAAGTTTTTCAAGTGCATCTCTAAGTTCAGGAAATTGCTTACTATCAATAGGATAGAAACCACAGTATACCATTGGGTTTAATTTTTTGTATCCTGGAAGTGGGTTATCTGCTTTGTTCGACGCTAAAGTTATAGTATCACCTACTGCAACATCATTAATATTTTTAATAGATGCTGCAAGCCAACCTACTTCACCTGCAATCAAATAATCTCTTTTTTCTTCTTTAGGAGTTCTTACACCAAGTTCAGTTATTTGATAACTTTTACCTGTTGCCATAAGATAAATTTCGTCCCCTACGTGAATCATTCCTTCTTCTACCTTAAATAAGATGATAGCACCTCGAAAAGAGTCAAAGGCTGAATCAAATATTAAAGCTTTTAGTTTTCCAAATGGATCTCCGCTCGGAGCAGGAACATATGAAACTATTTGTTCAAGAATATCACGAACTCCGAGTCCTGTTTTAGCACTAGCTAAAACACAATCATCACAAGGAAGTCCGATTGTATCTTCAATTTCTTGTTTTACTTCTTCAGGATGAGCACTTGGCAAATCTATTTTATTAATCAAAGGTAAAACCATTAAATTATTATCCAAAGCTAAATATACATTTGCTAAAGTTTGCGCTTCAATTCCTTGTGTAGCATCAACTACAAGAATTGCGCCCTCACAAGCTGCTAAACTTCTAGATACTTCATAAGTAAAATCTACGTGTCCTGGAGTATCAATTAAGTCAAAAATATACTCGTTTGAATCAAGTGCAGTGTAATGAAGTTGAACAGCATTTAATTTAATTGTAATTCCACGTTCTCTTTCAAGCTCCATAGAATCAAGTAATTGTTCTTTCATCTCACGTTTAGAAACACTATTACATATTTCAAGTATTCTATCAGCTAATGTTGATTTACCATGGTCAATATGAGCAATGATAGAGAAATTTCTAATTTTTTGTTGAAGGTTTAATATTTCTCTTTTTTCTTCTTCAGTCATTTTTAAGCCTCCATATTTAATGCATAAATATTATACTAAATTTTCGAATTTTATTCAAATATTAAAAAAAAGAGATAAAAATCTCTTATTTTCAATAAAAACTATATAGCTAATAAGCCATGTTCTGTACTATTTCTAGTGATAATCATCTATCTAAGCTTTCGCTTCTCATTCTTACTTCAGTTCGCTTGAATGAACTCCCCTACCAAATTTGGGTTTCTAGCTTGAGGGGCTTACCCCGTTTCACTCTTTCGTTTCCGAAAGTATCGTCACTGTGGCGCTTTATCTATATAATCATATGTTGCCACTTAGATTATATATTTGCCGTTACCTATAGGTACCAAGCCTTATTTATTGGACTTGCACAAACACTACAATCGTCTCAGATTGTGCTAGCATGGACTTTCCTAACATTTCTGCTCGATTATCCCACTATATAGCCTTATTATTTTAAAAAATCATGTTTTCTTTGTCAATAGATAAATCTAAAAATAAACAAATAATAAATTAGATTCATAAACATAAATGAATTTTTTATTTTTATAAAATAAATATCTACATTTCTTTGAATAATCGACCTTATACTTATCTTTAACATGTCTATATTCTGAATATATTTTGTTAAATGATTTTTGATCATCTTCACTTATAGGACCATACTTAAAAGTTAGGGGTTCATTTCTATAAAAATGACAAATATCTAGGCTATAATCTTTACTTAAAAAATCAACAGGAGTTTCGTCAAATTGATAGACCACATAATTTTTATTTTCTCCTTCACTTAAAGGAATATATCTACACACAACTTTAGCATTTGTAATTTCAACGCCTGTTTCACTTTTTACATACTTATTTGTATTTTTAAAAGATGGAAAATATAAACCAAATCTCATTATTAAAATCCAAATAAATAACAATATGAAAATGACAAATATTATTAATTTAATTATTTTTTTAGTTTTCTTCATATCTACCCCAGCACACTAATAATTCATTACAAAATAGAATAAATTATCTTCATAAACATAAATAAATTTAAAACTATTATAAAATAAATAACAAAATTCTTTACCAAAATTAAATTTGTATTGTTCATCTATTTCACTATATGTCTCATATATATGATAAAAAGCTTCACGATTAGAGTCTGATAAATTATCATTCTTAAAGTATAATTCATCAATAGGATTATATTTTTTAAAGAATGTTGAAAAATCACTATTTAAAAATTCTGTAGGCTCATTTTCAAAGTAAAAAACAATAAATGTAGCACTATCTCCTCTAAAACTATTAATATAGTAATTATATTCTGCTTTAGCATCATCTGGCATTTTACTTCCTGTTAGTCTCTCTACTCTAGTGTAAGGATCTTCATCACTTTTCTTCGTTGTTGTAGATGCAAAAAATAATATAAAACAAATATTGAAAATTATATATATTGCAAAAATTATAAATAAAATTTTTAAAACTTTTTTCATAATAAATCACCTACTTTAAAATAGATAAATAACTATATGTATTTTCTAAAAGTGAAATAACAGACATATCGGAATTTTTATCTAAAACATGTCCACATACACTACAATAGTAATAAACATTCGCTCCTATAGCATGTTTCTTAGAAATGTGTACTTCTTCTTTCGAAGAAATTATACCACAAGAACATGACTTTTGATGATAAGTTTTATTTTTATATCTATATGTAAAATTATGTGAATGTGTTTTATTTTTTAACCAAACGATATTTGTAACATTACCATTCCAATCATTTGCAAAAGATGTAGGATTTTCGCTAAAATTTGCACAAATTTTTATTTTTGAACACATATCAAATGCTAAGGAACCAACATATGTAACAGTCGACGGAATATTAATATTTAGCAAATTCGAGCAACAATAAAATGCTTTACTACCTATACTTGTTATTCCTTCAGAAATCGAAACATTAGTGACTAAAGAATTTGCAAATGAATTATCTAAAATTTTTGTAACTTTAATTTCAGGCATTACATTATCTTCTTCTGAAACAACACCAAATTTTTTAATGTTACTAGGTATTACAACATCATTTATATTACCTGCTTTTGAAATATAAACTTCATCATTATGTACTTCATAATCAAACATAACTTTACCATTAATTATAAAACTCATCGTTGTATAAAATGGTGTTAAAACTCCAGCTTCTTGGGCATTATAAGCAAATTTAGATAATAAATCATCATTTTCATCAAAATCGAAATCGTATCTATCACGTATGTTTAAAATAATTTGATTATCATTATAATATTTTTTTTCATAAGTAAAACCACTACCTAAAGAATTATAACAGTCTCTTGCTACTATATCTTGTTCTAATATTGAAAGATATTTATCTTTACTTACAGCCTCAAACCCTGCAAAGCCTGTAACTGAATCATTATTAGCAATTGTATCAGTAATTAAATTAGAACTCAACAATACATTTTTAAAAAAAGGTGTATAGTCTGACTGGTAAATAGAATTGGTATACATATGACATAATAATTCAGCAGATAACTGCATATTTTGATGATTAAAACCAGCAATTATTGCCGCTATTCCGGCTTCAAAAGTAACACGATTTAAAAGACTGTTCATACTATAATTCAAGTTTTTTACATTATCGTATTCGTTATATTTATCAATAAAGTAATCAATTTCTTCATTATAATAATTTTCACATTCGTTAGAACAAATCTTTTTGAAAGTTTCTAATTCATCTAAAACATTTGTATTATTTTCTTTCAAATACTCTTCATAATACTCTATTGTTTCATTAATTATACTTCTACTATCATTTGTTATTATATAATTTGTATTCATTACATTTGATTCTAATTTTAAAGAATTTTGTTTATATTCTTTAGTATAAGAATATTTATTA
>CAVEPF010000011.1:0-11857 GCA_963617645.1 Anaerotignum sp.
GTCTAATTTGTTTTTATCGTCTAAACCATACCAACGAAAAGTCATTTTCATAATTTATACCCCACTATATGCATTAAATGCGCCATCAATTGGAAGTACTACACCATTTACAAAGCTAGCCTTATTAGGATCAGCTAAGAATAATGTTGGTCCAATCATCTCTTCTGGTTCACCAAATCTAGACATTGGTGTGTTACGTAAAATCTTCTCTGCTCTTTGACTTGGATTTCCGTCTTTATCAAATAATAAATCCTTGTTTTGAGCAGTAACTAAAAATCCTGGAGCAATAGCATTTACTCTAATACCAACATGAGAGAAATGTACTGCAAGCCATTTAGTAAAGTTTGAAACTGCAGCTTTTGCACCGCTATATGCAGGAATTTTAGTTAAAGGAGTAAATGCATTCATACTAGAAATGTTAATAATTGAACAACCACTTCTATTAATCATGTCACGAGCAAATACTTGACTTGGAAGCAAAGTACCCATATAGTTTAAATTAAATACAAACTCAATACCTTCTTCATCTAAGTCAAAGAAAGTTTTAACATTATTTAAATCTTTTTCTTCAAAGAATTCATCATCTGTATTAGCGCGAGCATTATTACCACCAGCACCATTAATTAAGACATCACAAGGACCAAAATCATGTAATATTGCTCGTCTTACAGACTCTAATTCATCTTTCTTTAATACATTGCACTTATAAGCTTTTGCAACATAACCTTTTTCAGTTAAATCATTTGCTTTAGCCTCTGCAGCTTCTAAACTTAAATTAAGAAGAGCAACCTTAGCACCACTTTTGCAGAATCCTTCAGCAATAGCTGAACAAATAACTCCGCCACCACCTGTAATAACAATTACTTTATCTTTAAAGTCATCATTTAATTTAATTTCCATAAAATTCCTCCATATAACCATGTAGCCCTTAATTTAAAGGGCTACATAATAAATTTTACTAATTCTTTTTGTAAGATAAACTTACATTATAAGCTGGATTAAAGAAGTCACCAGTTAAAGTCATGAAATCACTTGATACACTTAATGTAGCATCTGTAGTTGTAGATTCAAAATATTGAACTGTAGTAGCATTTAATACAACTTGATTGTTAGCCATAGTATAAGTTCCTTTTGCAGCAGTTGCATTTCCGTAACCAGGGCAAGTTACTGTAAATGTATTATCATCATAAAGATTTAATACGATTGCAGTATTATTTACAGAACCTTCATATTGGAATTTTAAAACTTTAGTATCAGTAGTCTTATCTTTAAATTCAACTACAACTGTGTTAGTTCCGCTAACAACGTTAAAGCAATACCAGCCACCAGCACTTGTAGGGTCAATTAATGTAGTACTATTACCATTTAAAGTAACAGACTTAACTTCTTTACCTTCTTCTGCAGTAGGCTTTACACAAACTAATTTACCAAGTTCAAGTTCAGCACCACTTGTAACAACTTTCATATTTGCGAATTCACCATTTGCACAAGTACCAACTACAAATGAACCACCTGTAGCAGTTTCATAACTTAATTTAGAAGCTTCATGAGCTACTGAAGTAGCTTTTGTGATAGTAGAGTCATAAGTTGCACTAAACTCACGAGATCCTGTTAAGATAATTGTAGGAGCAGGAGTCATAATATGCATATCTAAAGATGCACTATTATATGTTTCGTTAAAGCTTGTTACACGTCCTTTAGCATCTGTTACAACATTAAATTCTGCAGCATATTCACTACCCTTTAAATCAGATTGACCACCATCAGTCTTATAACCAACATATTCTGGCTTATAAGTAACCTTTAGGCCGTCTCCTTCTTTTGCATAACTTGGCATAGCTTCAAGATAATCATCTTTATCAGCACCAAGAATTGCATCAGAACAGAATAATTGATTTTCAAAATATGTTCTATCATACGAATTATATAATAATGTAGATGTATTAATTGAACCAGCTTGTTCACTAGTTACAGACTCTAAAATAGAATTAACTTTTGCAAGAGCATCACTAGGACTTACTTCAACAGCTAAACTTGAAGTAGTTTCATAATAATACTTTCCATCTTTCTTATATAAAATTTCTTCTAAAACTGTATCAGTTGTGTCATGTAATAAATCTTTAGTAGTCTTTTTAGTCTTGATGTATAAATCAGAACCTAAATCGATATCACAAACTGTAGTAGATCTAATTTGATGCTTAAATGAATCCATATTACCAGTTCCACCATTAGGATTTACATCCATATTATAGTTTGCACTATAAGTTAGAGAAACTGTTGTATTAATTGAAGAATCAAATGTCTTAATTAATTCTTCTGCATTAAAATCTTCTTCTTTATTGCCACCACAACTTGCAAGTGCTACACTAGCTAATGCTAGTGAGCTTAAAACCAATAAACCTTTTTCCATCTTTAAATATCCTCCTGTTAAATGAAATTAATTTGTTTTAAATAATCAAATATATGTTTAAGTTCGTTACTCCAAAGATTCCATGAGTGATCATAGCCCTCAACTACCTTATAAGAACAATCAATTTCGTTTTCTTTTAGAAAACTATTTAGTTCCATTGAAGGATTATAAATAAAATCTTTTGAACCAATAGATAAATATATATTTAATTTATTGTCTTTATTTTCTAAGAATAAATCTTTAAGTGTACCGTACTTTGACTCATCAACAAAATCAGGTTTTGTTGCCGGACTAAGTGCAATACAAGCTTTATACTTATTCGTATTTTTTAAATAATGATAAAGTGAACCATACCCACCCATCGATACACCAGCTATTGCAAGTGGTAAATCTCGTGACAACATTTTAAAATTACCATACAAGAAATCTATAACATCACGTTCAATCAAACTATAAAAATCATCAATTGGTCCCATATTTAGATACCATTTATTTTCACCGTTTATGAAACATGCGGCTACACCATTATCTTCACACCATTTAATAATAGGTGTGTTAGTTTGCCATCCATTTAAATCGTCTCCAAATCCATGTAGACAAATTAATAATGGATATTTCTTTTCACTATTTTGGTAATAGTTATCATCATTATTTTTTAAGACACCTTGTAAGTTAAGCGAAGGTATAACTAAATCAATTTTTGTTTTACGAGCTAACGCTTTCACATATAAATCAATACTAAATAAAGCCATTATTCATAGTCCTCCTCTTTATGAGGAATAATATAGCTAGTTTCTGTATCAACACTTAATTTCTTATACTCAGTTTGGAAATCTATTAAATCTTGACTTCCTTTTGCACGATGAATCATACATTGTAAATAATACTCAGTCATTTCATCTGCAGCTCTTCTTTCTTCTTCAGGGCTAGTTCCAATACTTCCAACATAGTAATCTAAGTTTTTAATTTCTTCATAGTCAATTAAATTTTGACAGCTACCACCGATTGCAAAATAAACACCATTATCATTACAAATTTGTGCAGCTTTATTTCTTTCAGTATCATCTTGTAAAGAGATGATAAATTTAGCACCTTGATTACATAACTTTTTTGCAACAGAAGATTGAGTATCAGTACTTGTAACACTTCCTGTAGGAAGCACTTCAACGTTATAAGCAGTAGCTAAATAACCTTGAATATAATCAATGTATCTTTGAACCGTATCATTTACTGAAGATGGTGCGATAATACCAACAGTGATTTTATCCCCTTGTCTGTAACTTCCTGCGTCTTCACTAGCATTCTTTCCGTTTTCTTCGTACAACGCTTTAATGTTTTCTTTCGAAGAACTAGATACAAAGTTAGATAAATTTTCTGCGCCGTAGCTTGAACTTGAACTATCAAAATATTTATCAACGTTTATTTTTCTAAGTGTAGGATGATCACTAGATACGCTATCAATAGCATTTAATTCATCATACTCACTAAGCGTTTGAATAGCCCAGTTTGAAACTGATAATCTTAAAGC
The DNA here is from genome assembly GCA_963617645.1 of Anaerotignum sp. Lineage (GTDB taxonomy): Bacteria > Bacillota_I > Bacilli_A > Acholeplasmatales > Anaeroplasmataceae > JAEELC01. The sequence goes on from CAVEPF010000011.1 coordinate 3,939, forward strand.
AGTTCCATCACTATTTTTTAAAGCTTTACCGTTTTGTGCAGCATCTACTCCAGCTGCAAATATCGGTAAGATATGAGCTGAATATTTTGCTACTAAATATCTTAATGATCCATTTTCAAAAGCTGTTCTATAAGTATCTGAGAATCCTCCCATAGTAGCATTAGATATACCATCACCACTTGATAGTATTGGGCTTGAGGCAAATTCTACACCATTACATGTACTAATTACGGCCATAGGGTGATATTTTTTAAATGGTTTATCATATTGAATACCAGAATCCCAGTTTTGATTGTTTACCATATAAATTTGTGTATCACTAGGAAGATCAGTTGAATCACTTATACTAATATTAAATTTCCTAGCATCTTTTTGACCTTCATATCCTGTAACAACTACACCATGACGAGCTAGTGCATCGTTCATACCAAGCCATTTATTTGTAAAATGTTGACCCTCATAACCATAGTAGTTATATAAGGCAAAGAATATAGAATTTTGCGTATTATCAAATGTTTCTATGTCTGAAGAAACAGTTTGAGTTTTACCATATATGAATAAACTTTCTATATCACAACTTGCAAGTGCTGTTAACGACAAAGCACAACAAGCAGTAAGTAAGCCTTTTTTTAGAATCTTTTTTTTCATTAATTATGCCTCCTTTCCATTAGGATATAATTTCTTTTCTCTTCTAACATATTGTTTCATCTTAAACCAGTTAATAAATCTATCTTTATCAACCATGTATACAAGTACTGCAAATACTGAGAATCCGTTAAGTAAAGATGATACAGTAGCAGTTAATGCATTATCAAATCCATATGTATATAAGCAAGTAGTACCAATAACTGCAAGTAATAAACCAACAATTTGGTTAGAGTATTTTGCAAGTATACCACCTATAAATATTGGTAAGAAGTTCTTAAATACTGTACCACTTGAAGCTAGGTTAACATTAATTGTTATACTTGAAGTACCACAACTTGACATAACTTGATATATTGCAATTAAAGCACCTGCTATAATGAATGAAACTATACAGTGTGAAATTTCGTTAATACCTGTATCTACTGAAATCTTTTGATCATAAACTAATGCTAGTTTGTTATAACCAAATCTTGTGTAACATAATGCACAAGCCATGAATATACAGATAATAATTAGGAATGGAATTAAGATAACAGGTTCTTGGAAGAAACTTGTTGTATGGCTTCCCATAGCTAAATTAACTGTACCTGTAGAACCTGTAGCTTCTGCTACAACTTTTGCAATACCTTCATAAACTAAACACATACCAAGTGAGATAACGATTGGAGGTAATTTAGTTGAAATAAGTACTAAAGAATGAATAAAACCTAGAATCATTCCAAATAATATAGATAAGAATAAGAACTCAAAGATATGAGCAATTGTATCAACTCCTGGTACTATTAGGGACGCAAACAAACAAGCAAGTACGCCTGTAGCGCCTAGTGAGAAATCCATACGTCCTGAGTTTAGGTTAGTGTTTAATGCAAGTGCTGCAATAAGAGTCATTAATATAGTACGACCCATAATCATGATATTTGAGAAGTTATCAAATGCAGAACCGATGTTAAATAATCCTGTACCATTCATATTTGATAGTGCACTCGCAATTAAAATCATTAGAACTGGGCAGAAAAGTGACCAGAATATTCTATTTGTTTTTCTTTTTACTTTAGGATTATTTGCTACACGTGAATCATTAAATTTAATAGGTTTTGAATAATTCATTATTGTATACTACCTCCTGAAGCTAACATTTTGCTTCTAGTATCCCACATGTTTGCTAAAGATACTACAATAAATACAATACCTTTAACCATGTAAGAATATGAACCAACTTGGAATGTTGGTGTTGAAATTGCCGCAAAGAATTCATCTAGGAATACACTAAAGAAAGCACCAATGATTGCACAGCTTACTTTACTCTTTGCACCACCTGAAGTTGTCATACCACCAAATACTATCGCAATTACTACATTTAATCCTACTTGTGATAACACTGTAGTTGCACCGTATTTAGTTCCTGACATTGAACATGCAAATATAAATCCACAAATACCAAGACCAATACCAGAGATTGCAAATGAGATGATACCTGCACGCATTAAGTTAATACCATTAAATTTAGCAGCTACTTTATTAGCGCCAATAAATTTATTTCTTCTACCAACTTTTGTATAATTAAATATTACAAAGCATAGAATGAAGAATACTAGTAAGAATATTGCATAGATCCAAGGGGATGAAATCATTCCTGAATCAACATTAATTAATCCACCATAATTATCAAGAATAGCTTCATGTATTGCTGATAAGATATTCATCATTGTAAGAGTCATAACCATTACAGGAAGATTAAGCATTGTTGCTAAAATCGCATTTATAATGCCTAGTCCTGCACCAAGAATTACTGCAACAATTAAAGATACTGCTAAATTATGTGTAGAATTATACGTAATAGCAGCTATTGTAGCACACATTAAACTTGCGTTACCTAGCGACATATCAAATCCACCTTGTGAGTAGATAAATACTGCACCTGTAGCTACAACTGCTACGAAAATACCATTATTGATAACGTCTCCTAAGTCACCATTATATCCGGTAATATTTTTACCTATTACATATGCTAATATTATTAGTATTAACATGAATAATGGAACTAAATTAACCCAGAAACGTTTAGATGTAATTGTTTGCTTGAAATTAAATGTTGCATATGTTTCAAGTCTTTTACTTCTAACTGAATCAAACGGAGAAACTTTATCAGTTAAATTAGCTAATAATTTAACTAATTCAAGGTGTAAATTCACACGTTCCATCTTTATGTTTTTTAAATTCTCAACATAACTAGCATTTTCTTTTTTAATTGCTCTCTTACATACAGTTTTAATACCAATTGTGATATTTTTAACTTCTTGTTTATCAAGAGTATTATCAACATTAGCTAATTGATTAACTTTGTCACTCTTAGCTTTTGCAATTACATTTGTATGATTTTCTTTTAACTTTAAAATTTCATTTTTGATATTACTTTTAAGAGTACTATCTAATCTTTTATATTCATCTCTTATTTCCTTACAAAGTTTCTTTTCTTCTTCTTTACCTTTAGGAGATTCTTTAAAAGTTAAAACTTTATCAACATAAGAAGAATCAAAATATTTAAATCCGTAATTTTTCATGTTCTTCTCCTTTCTAAATCATATATTCAACAATTTGTTCTTGTGTTAAATCTTTAGAACGAGTAAATTCTTTAGTAATTTCTCCGTCCTTCATAATAAGAATTCTATCTGACATACCAATTAATTCAGGTAACTCTTCACTAATCATAATGATTGACTTACCTTCTTGTTTCATCTTGTATAGTAATTGATAAATAAATTGTTTTACACCAATATCAACTCCACGAGTAGGACAGTCAAGAATTAAAATTTCTGAGTCATTTGCAATCCATTTAGCTAGTGAAACCTTTTGTTTATTACCACCACTTAATTTTGATACTAAATCTTGGCTTGAATTACACTTAATTTGTAAATCTTTTACTTCTTTATTAACTAGTTTTTTCTCATCAGATTTAGAAACAAATAAGTTAAGCTTAGCTATATTGTTTATTGATGCGATCGCAATGTTATCAAATATTGAAGTCTTAAGAGATAATGCTTCTAAATCACGATTCTTAGGTAAGTATCCTATCTTTTGACTCATTGCAAATGTCTCACTTCTAACTAACTTATCAAGATTTTCACCAGTATAAACATAACCGCCTTCAATCTTAATATTTCCAAATAAAGCTTTACCAAGTGTATGCATACCACATTCTGATAATCCACCAATCCCAAGAATTTCACCTTTGTGAAGTTCAAGGTTCACGTGTCTTAAAGACGCACCTTCAATACCATCAACCATTTTAAGTACAACTTGATCGCTATATGTTGAATCGTAATCTGAACGATAATAATCACCTTTAAGTTCACGGCCAATCATATATCTCTTAATATCGTCAGCTATAAACTCACCTTTTTCTTTATCAAGATTTGCAACAATGTTACCATCACGAAGAACTGTTAAAGTATCACATTTATCCATTAACTCTTCTAAGTCATGTGATATAAATAATACAGATTTTCCTTCGTTCTTTAATTCTTCCATCTTCTTGTATAAAAGATTTCTACCTGTTTCAGATAAAGCTGTTGTTGTTTCATCAACAATGAAAATTTCTGGATTCTTATTTAAACATTTAGCAATCTCTATTAATTTTCTTTGTTGCATATCATATCTAGCAGTAATCATTTTAGGATCAATATCATTTACACCTATTTTAGATAAAGCATATTTAGAATGGCGTACTAATTTATCATTATTTACAAAAAGACCAAATATCGATGTTAAGAAGAAATCTTTAACACGTTTAACGCCCTTACTTTCATGTGGTTCTTTAATATCAGAAAGTGCATTTTTATATTTATTCTTTAAAGCTTCTAAATCAGATTTTAACCAATTAAGTTTCATGTAAGTTTCTTGATATAATCTCTTAATATCTTTATTGTAATTTTTCTTTAATTCTTTAGCTTCATATTTAATTCTGTACTCTATTGTCTTTTGATCAACATTGTCATTTTTATGTTTAGTTTCAAGTGAATTTATTTCTGAATTGAATTTTTCATAAAGATTTTCTGAAGTTTTGTCAAATGAAGCTTTAATTTCTTCTTCTTTTGTTTTATTACTTGCTACTAGTTCTTCTTTTAATCTTAAGTATTCATTCTTAAATTTAGTTTTATATTCACTAACTAATTCCTTATTGTTTAATGTCTTTTCTTTTCCTTCTTCAATTAATTTATCAAATGAAGAAGTAGATAAGTCATATAGTGGTGAAAAATTAACAATTCTTCTTTCTTCAAAATAATTTTTTCCACTGAATTGTTTTAACTCTCCTAAATAAATATTTTCAGCTACAGAAATTGCAGAAATTGTTCCATTTTCTTGAACTATAATACCTATTCCTTTATTAAGTGCATCTACTTGAGATTTAGGTTCCCAAACCTCACCATGATAATACATAGTTCCATTAGTTTTTTCGTATATACCTGTCATTATTTGGCTCATAGTAGATTTTCCACTACCATTCTCACCAATAAAACCTCTAATTTCTCCAGGATATATTTCAATATCTACGTCGTTTAAAGCAATTGTAGGGCCAAATTGTTTTACGATGTGTGTGGCTTTAAAAATTGGTTCTTTCATATTTTACATTGTATGAATAAATCATACGCTCCTTTCTAAAACACTTTTATTTTACACATATATTTTAAACTTTTTAAAAATTTATGAAAACGCTTTTATTTCGGTTTATTAAACAAGATTTTAATATTTTTGATGTTTCAAGCGCTTTCATAAGGTAGAAAAATCTTAAATATTTGTGGTTTATCTTGTAAATTGCATTTTTTTAAGTTAATATAATGCTATGGAAAGTATTACATATGAATTATTTAAATTTGAAGATTCTATACCATTTAGAATGTTCATTTATAAGTTAGGTGAACAAAAACCACACTGGCACAAAGAACTTGAGTTAATTTATGTACTTGAAGGAAATGCATCAGTAACAATAAGTTCTAATCACTACTTACTACAAACTGATGATATTATATTAATTAATAGATATGATACTCATTTTATAGAAGGAGAAAATTGTGTAGTTTTATCCATCTTATTAGACCTTGAAAAAATTGGTGTTTCTGAGGAGGAAATAGATAATTTAAACTTTCAATGTAATTCAAGCATTGAAACAGACAAAACACCTTATAAAAAAATTAAGGCTTTAATTGCTTCTATTGTTAACTATAATTTAAAATATCAAGATAATTCAAAATACGCTAATTTATCAATCATTTATTCTCTTTTCGCGGAATTCATGAATAAATATCGTGTTATTTCTAACACAAAAAAATCTAGCCCTAGCAAGAGCCAGGCTAGACTTAGAGAAATTATTAAATATATTAATTTAAATTATGCAAAAGTTATAACACTAAAAGATTTATCAGAACATTTTAATTTAACAATTCCTTATATTTCTTCTTTCTTCACAGATTATTTTGGTCAAAATTTCCAAGATTATTATGATGAACTTAGAATAAATAAATCAATTTCAAGTTTACTTGAAAATAAATACACATTACAAGATTTAGCTATTTTATTTGGTTTTTCTGATGATAGAGCTTATGTACGTGCATTTAAAAAAATCTATAAAGTTACTCCTAGTGAATATAAAAAGAACTTAAGTAAAAGCACAAATCCTGAAACTAAATTTTTAACTGAATTTAATACTAATAAATATTTAGATAAACTCCTTAAAAACAACGATATAAAATATCAATTGGCTATTAAAAAACATAAAAATAGTATTGTAAGTGATATAAATGTTTCTTATTTAGATGGAAAACCATTAAATAAAACGTATTTAAACTATTTTAGTGTTGCTCATGCTAAGGATTTTCTAAACTTTGAGATTCGTCAAGTACTTGAGGAAACACTTAAAGAAATTCCTTTTAAATATGTTAAATTTCACGGACTTTTTGATGACGCATTACATGTAGTAAAAAAGAAAGGTACAACACTCACTTATTCTTTTGTCTATATTGATATCATCTTAGATTATATTTTAAGTCCAAATTTAAAACCATTAATTCAACTATCATTTATGCCTTATGCACTTGCAAAAGATAAAACTTTTTTTGATAACGGAACAATTGTTTCTGAGCCAAGTGAGGATAAAGAATATTTAGATTTAGTTTCAGCTTTTATTGATCATATAATCGTTCGATATAAGCGTGACGTTGTAAGAACATGGCCTTTTACATTTTGGAATGCACCTGACACATCAAATCACGCGTACGGATTTACTGATGATAACCACTTCTTTAAATTATATAAACAAATTTATTCTTTAATAAAAGAAAAAGATCAATTTATAGAAGTAGGTTCTCCTTCTCTTTTACCAATTTGTAAAGAAATGATTTCATGGGATAAAAACTTTTTAAATTACTGTCAAAGGAATGATTGTTACCCCAATTTCTTAATTGTTCATTATTTTGAGAATGATTTTTCTAATTATTTTAACCAAATAAATAAAGAACAATTTCCAACTGACCAAAACAACTTTACTAAATTTGTTGATTTAGTAAAATCAAAAAATTTCTATTACGGATCAAAAGTTTATTTAACGGAATTTAACTTTACAACAAGTCATAGAAATTTACTTTCAGATACAATATTTAACTCATGTTATATTGTTAAATCAATTGTAGAAAACATCAACAGACTTGATTCATTTGGACACTGGTATTTAACTGATTTAATAGATGAGACGCAATTACCTGATAATTTCTTACATGGAGGACTTGGTTTTTATACAATTAATGGTATTAAGAAACCATCATTTTATGCTTATAAATTTTTATCTAAATTAGGTAGTGAAATAATAGAAAAAGGGGACGGCTATATAATTACTAAGGAATTAAATAAAATAATTATACTTGCTTATAACTATGAACATTTTTCTAATTTGTATGCAACAGGAGATTATTTTAACTTAAGTCAAAATAATAGATATATTTCATTCGCTGAAAATAAAAACATTGTTTTTAATTTTAAGATTTCAAATGTTAAAAATAAATCATACAAGATTAAAACATCTGCAGTGAATCATGAAACAGGTTCTATTTACGATTTATCTCATAGATTAAATATAACAGGTATTCCTGACATTGAAACTACTAATATGTTAAAAAATCTTTCAACACCTGTTATTAAATTTAATAGCGGCATAATAGAGCATAGTGAATTAAATATACAAGCTACAATTACACCACTTGAAATAAAACTTATAGAAATAG
>CAVEPF010000011.1:11867-12707 GCA_963617645.1 Anaerotignum sp.
CTACAAATAAAATGTAGATTTTTTCTTTTTATAAAAATTATTAAATTTTACTAATTAAATATATACAATTGTTCATTAGTAATTTCACACGTATATAAATTAATACATGTTGTCTCTTTAGTTTTTGCTCCTAGAGAAATTACACTATATTTTAAATAATCACTACTATCTATAGCTTGAGATAAACAAATATGTATTACTTCACTGTCAGTTATATTATTTTGATTATTATTAATATATTTTAAAATTGCTTCATCTGTTAATGTACTTGAAGTATTTTTAATACCAAGTTTATTAAGTTCTGTGATGAAGTTTTTAAGTTCGGTACTTGCCATATAATAAATAGTTCTCAAATTATAGTCTCTAGATTGTATAACATCCTGTTTATAAACTTCTAAATCATATTGAACATTTTTGTAATTAATAACAACAACCTTACTTACAGTAGCTCTGAAAATATCACTTTGATAAGTGTAATTTAAGTTACTTGCTTCAAGAACTGCGTTACTAAACATATCATTTGATATAGTAGTTATTTTTAATTCTAATAATGATTGTAATAGTATATATAAAGCAGTGCTTGTAATCATTGAATTACCATTAGTTGAATCATAACAAGAAATAGGAATTACAATATCATTTGTATTTTTAATTTCATCTGAAATCTTATTTAAAACAATATAGCTTCTAACATTACTTGATGAATCATATAACAAATCGATAATATCAACAACTTTTTTATCTGATATAGTACTTAAATCATCGCACTTACTTGCAATGTAACAAATACCTGTAATTTCTTCTTTAGTATATACATCAATATATTGAGTATTATAAAAT
>CAVEPF010000012.1:0-2263 GCA_963617645.1 Anaerotignum sp.
GTTGAAATAATTTTTATATAGTACTTCTCAAATTCAGTTTCCGCATAAATATCATAATCTTTTTTTTTGACCATAAATATAGTTTCAAAATCAATATCTAGATTTTTAATTTTATTGAAAACTATATTGTATTTTCTATTTTTTATTATTTTAACTATTTTTATTGTTACCAATATTAAAATTAATAAAACTAAAATAGAAAAGATAATTAAAAAATTTACAAAATCTTGTGACATTAAATCACCTTATTTCTTCTTATTTTTAATAATTAAAACAAGTCCTGCACCAATAAGTATGAAAACAAAGAAATAGATAACTAGACCAATAGTAGTTAAGGTTTTATTTTGTTCACGCGTAATAAATGGTATTAATAATAAAACTATTGCAATAAAATTTAACAAAAATCCACCTGCAATTAAACAAGCACTAATTATTTTATTTTTTTCTTTCATTTATAATCGCCTCATTAACTAAATTAAATACTTTTTCACCAATTTCTTGAGTATTTAAATCTTTATATTCTTCATAAGTTATAGGTTTATGGAATATAACTTTTACATCAGTTCTTTTCTTAAATGCATTAGTTTTTAATTTATTAGTACCTAAAATTGAAGCAGGTAAAATAATTGCCTTAGGCTTTGTAGCTAGTTTATAAGCACCAGGTCTAAGTTCTACCATAAGTTCTGTTTCTCTACTTTTTACTCCGCCTTCAGGGAAGATAAAATAAGATAAACCTTGTTCAACTTTTTTAATAGCTTTTAGTAAGCTTTTTACAGCTTCTCTATCATTTGATCTATCAACATATTCAACAAAGAAATCTTTACAAAGTGTTTTTAAAACAGGTACACTAGATAGTTCAGATTTTGCTATTGCGGATACTGGTTTATTTAATGCTTCATAAACAACAGTTATATCTAACATAGACTTATGATTTGCAAATAAAACGAATGTATCACTTGGAACATTTTCTCTTCCTTCGACTGTTAAATGAATTCTAGCTAGTCTATTTGTTAATTTAACCCATGGATAAACTAATTTTTGTCCAATTTTAGAACCCATTTTTTGATGAGGTAAAATTACATATATTAAAATAAATATCCAAATAACGCTTACTAGTAAAGCTGTAATTAACCCTAGTACAATCCATAAAGGAATAAATGCATATGATAAAGGACCAATGAGCGAAATTAATGAATAAAGAAATGAATCAATAATCCATAATATTAAAATAATAAATATTCCATTCATATTTATAACCTCTTATAAACGCAGAAAGTAGCTTTTCCACTTGTTCCTTCTTCTTTTGATATTAATTTAAATTCATTAAAATCAATAAAATCCATGTAAGTATCGCCTTCATGAACTCCTTTTATATAAGTAATATAGAGTTCACTAGCATAAGGATAAAAAGAAAGATAAGTTTGTTTACCACCTGTAATAAATATATCTTCATCTAAATTTTTAATAAAATTTTCAAGATTAGAGAAAGTTTCAACTCTGTTATCATCAATCTTTTTACTAGTTAAAACATAAGTTTTTTTAAAAGGAAAAGGTCTATCTTTGTAATAATATACCATAGAAAGATATGTATTATATCCCATAACTACTGTATAGTTTTTTGTTTTTTCTTTAAAATAAATCAAATCTTCTTTTACATGCCAAGGCATTTTATTATTTGATCCTATAAGATTTGATTCATCCATTGCCCAAATCATTTTAATCATTAAACAGATACCTTACCTTTTAGTCCACTATGAGGATTATAATTTAAAAGTGTAAAATCTTCATATTTAAAATCAAACACTGATTTTACATTAGGATTTAATACCATTTGAGGAAGAGGTCTAAGTGAGCGTTTAATTTGTTTTTCTACTTGTTCAATATGATTTAAGTAAATATGAGCATCACCTAAAGTATGAACAAAGTCACCTAGTTCTAGATTACATTCTTGTGCAATCATCATTGTAAGTAATGCATAAGATGCAATATTAAATGGAACTCCTAAGAATACGTCAGCACTTCTTTGATATAATTGACAAGATAATTTATTATTAACTACATAAAATTGAACTAGACAGTGACATGGTGGTAAAGCCATAGATGGAACATCTTTAGCATTCCATGCACAAAGAATTAGACGTCTTGAATCTGGGTTAACTTTAATAGTTTCGATAATATCCTTTAATTGGTCAACACCTTCAAAGTCTCTCCATTGTTTACCATAAACAGGTCCTAAATTGCCCCATTTTTTTGCGAATTCATC
>CAVEPF010000013.1:0-19499 GCA_963617645.1 Anaerotignum sp.
CTATATTATCTATTACAATATCTTGTTTATCAGTTTCAGTAATTTTTGCAGAAAAATCATTAATTTGATAATTAAATATATTAAAATTAGCTAAAAATTCAACATATTCATCATACGAATTGATTTGATAATTTAGATTTGAAATTATATCAGAGAAATTGATATTTCCAAGATCTAGATTAACATTTTGATTATCAAAATTTAAAGTACTTGGATCAATCTCAAATGTCTTATCAAACAATGTTAAATATAATAACTTATCTTTATAAATTGCTGTTATGTTAATATCGTTGTTATTTATATTAACGATACCATCAAACTTAATGTTGTTAGCATTATCAACGTATAAAGTTCCATTAAATAAACTATTAATGTTTAAAATATTTGTATTAAATGATAAATCGATTGTAAATGCTTCAGACTTTGAATTAGCAACATATTTAATAATTTCAAATAAATCAGATATGTTTTTAGATTCTGGTGTATTAATTTCAAAAGGTTCAGCTTTAACAATTGTACAATTTAATTTCTCATTTAAAACTAAATTAATTCCCTCATCTAATAAATTTATTTTTAAATTATAACTAGTTTCATATTTAAGATATAAAGTAATATCAATCAAATCGTCGTCTATTATAAATGAAGTAATTGTCTTATTAATATCAATATTATCAACTATAGAAAGAATATCATCAGTATTTCCTACATTAATATTTAATGATTCTATTAAAGTTTTAATTTCTTCTTTAGTAACATTAACAATTAAATCATTATATTCTAAGACACAAGTATCATCAACGTAATATACATTACAACTTAAATTCAATCCTAAGTATTTTAAATTTAATTTAGCTTCTAATGCATTTTTAGAAACAATGTATTTAACATTTCCGCTAATGTTTGCGCCATTATAGTTAACATTAATATTAGCTTCTAAATAATCATTAGATATTAAATCACTAACTTTATTTAATAAATTATTAACATTAGTAAGATCTTGATGATTAGATGCATCATCATACGAAACTTCAGCATTTGATTCACTTGCAAATAAGCTTAGATTGTAGTCATTATATACAGATTTTCCTTCTAATTGTTTTAATCTATAACCGTTTTCAGTAGATGTAAATTCAAATTTAACATCTATATCTAAGCCTAAAATATTAAGTTTTGAAGAAATGCTAGCATTTTGATTTTCATCAAGTACGACAGTACTACTAAGTAATGAATCAACTAAACTATTAGTATCTATATCGTCCGTTGAAATATTAAAATCTTTAATATTTAAAATACTTAAGATATTTTTAACACAAGCGGATGCATTTTTAGATTCTGATACATCATATTTCACTCTAAGTGTATCATATGTAAGATAAACTATATTATTATTTTTATCATATTCTGCAAAAATTTTATCTTCAAAATTAACAATATATAAATTAGATCCTAAAGATAATTTTAATAAAATATTATATTCTTTATCATTAATATGTAATTTTAATGCGTAGGTAGCATCATCACCATTTAAAATTGGTGAAAAAGCTTCTAACAATAAAGATTGAGGAGTAATTTTTGTTTCTACCTCACCTTTAGGTGTTAGATTTTTATACGCCATGAAAAATTCTTTTTCTTCTATTTCAAGCGAATCATCATACGTAAAATTTTCATCAATATTAGTTTTTATTGTTAAATTCATACCCATCATTGAGATTTGATATGATTCTTCTGTATGAATACTAATAAGTGACCAATTAGAATCAAACTTAAATGTTAAATAAATTTCACTAAAACTAGGATAATCATTAGCTCCCGCAAATTCTTTTACTTGTCTTTGATAATAATACGGAGCTTTTAAAGGATCAAGGGACACTTTAATTTCATAAATACCATTATCTCCATTTGTAAGTCTTTCTGTAGATAAAATAGCTTCCTTACAAATAATATATGGACTAATTTGATCAGGTGTCCATCCATATGTTTCTTCTGCTAATTTATATGTAATAGCATCACTAGCTTCACTTGCCCATTCAACATTATCAGTATCATTAGCTTTAGCTTTACCATCACGACGAATAATTTTGTCATCAAAATAGAATTTTTGTAGAGCAAAAGATACCATGCTTGAGCATGATACAGTTTGCTGTAACATATAATCGTCTTTTACAATACGTAAATCGTGAATTTGTTGAACATAAGGCATTCCTATTACTTTACTTGTAGCAGTACCTCTAGATTCCGATTTAAAACTTTTATTAATTGAAATATTATAAGCTAAATAAGCTAAATTATCCAAATCTGATTCTTCATTAGGGCTTGAGTTTTCAGGTGCTTCTTTTAAAGTAGTTTTAAGACCATCCGCAACAACATCTTGTCTTATTTTATTTCCTGAAAATATAGCAGCAACAATAGTAAATATAGCAATAAAGCCGAAAACGGCTAAAAAACATTTTAAAACAATTCTTTTACTAGATTTTTTTACAGATTTTAGTATTTCTTCTTCCATAAAATCACCCTTTCATAAAAGTACTTAAATAGTATAGTTTAACACTGTAAAAATGTCAAGTTTACTTTACATGAATATGAACAAAAAAACTGGTTTTTCACCAGTTTAATTAAATAAATATAGATACATTGCTATAAAATGAGCTATACTACCAAGTAAAACAAATATATGCCAAATAAAGTGAGCTCCACCTTTATTTCTTAAAAGAGCAAATGGAATCATACCTAATGTATAAATAATTCCTCCAATAAAGATCCATAGAGCAAATTGAGGATCATATTGTAACCAAGAAGGAACCATAAATAAGGCTGACCAACCTCCAACAAAATATAATGGGAAATTAACTTTTCTTGTTCTGTTAGGTCCAAAAATACATGTAAGAGTAATGCCTGTAATGAATAATACCCACATAACGACAAAATATATTATACCTATAATATATCCTGTATTTTGATAAACTCTTTCAAGTAAAACAAGTTGTATAGGTGCAAAAGTTCCGGCTATAAGTAAATAAATAGAAGTATAATCAAATCTTCTCCAAATTCTTTTTATTTTTAGTCCCCACTTAAATGAATGATATAAACAAGAATTTAAGTACATAATAAACATACATACCATAAAAATAATTCCTGAAAATAACATTAAAGGTGTAGTTGATTTATTTATTAATAAAACTAAACCAACAATAGATAATACTGCACCTATCCCGTGACTTACTGCACTACCTACTTCTTCTAGGACACTTCTTTTCGGAGGTGTATCATAGTCTTTTTTTTCTTTATATAACTTTTTAATTCGTCTATTATTTTTTTTAATAAACTTTTCAGTTTTATCTAAATCTTTATAAATAGAATATGTCATAATTAATGTGCTAAGATTTCTGCATGGTCTTCAAATATAGCAATAGTATATTCCCATTGAGCGCTATCAGAACCATCTTCTGTGTAAATTGTCCAGTTATTAGATGCATCTAAAAATACATGTCTTTTCCCTCTATTTACCATTGGTTCAATTGTAAATACCATACCTGGTGTAATAATCATGCCTTCATGTTTTTTACCAACATGGCAAACATAAGGATCTTCGTGTATTTCAAGTCCTACACCATGTCCACCAACTTCGCGAACTACTGAGTATCCATAAGAAGTAGCCATTTTATTAATAATATAACCTATATCACCTAAAGTTGTTTCCCATGGAACTATAGATTCAAATGCTTTATCAAGCATTTTCTTTACTCTTTCACATAAATCAATACGTTCTTTACTAGCATTACCAATAATAAACATACGTGAACTATCTCCATAATAGCCATCAACATAAGTTGTACAGTCAACGTTTACAATATCCCCAGGCATTAAAATATCCTTTTTACTTGGAATACCATGACAAACCATGTCATTAATTGAAGTACATGTATAAGCAGGATAACCTTCGTATCCATAAACAGCACTTCTTCCACCAAATTCAATAGACTTAATACGAACTATTTCATCAATTTCTTTTGTAGACATATAAGGTCTAATTTGTTTAGCAACCTCATCTAATACTTTAGTATTTGCGATACTAGCTTTTCTAATACCTTCAATTTGTTCATCAGTCTTAATCATTCTATCTTCAGGAACAATTTTACCTTGTTCTTTTAACATGTGAATTTTATCTAAAATTGCATTACGATCCATATAATATAATCCTTTCAAACTAAAAAAATTATATCACAATTTATTCTAATATTAAAATAATTTTAGTTTAAACTAACACATTATACCAATTTGTTTAGAAATAGGATGAATTTAGTGGTATAATTTATTAAAAAGGATAAATTATAAATATGAACACATTAGATGAGATTTTTGATAAATATGATACTATCATTTGTTTAGACACCGAAACAACAGGACTTAACGAATTAAATTGCCAAATTATAGATTTAGGTGTTATTGAAATAAAGAGAGTTAATAATAAATTAGAAGAAATAAGTTCAATTAATGATTTGATTAAACTTGCAGACAAAAACGCTAAATTACCAAAAGAAATCGTAAATTTGACACACATAACTGATGAAATGTTGTTAAATGATGGCCTTGACATTAGTGTTGTAAAAGAAAAATTTGCAAAATTATTACAAAAAGAAGGAAAAAAAGTTATAGCTACATATAATGCACAATTTGATTTAAAATTTTTAAGACACTTCTTAAAAGGTGTTAAATTAAATGATGTCGTTTTCTTAGATATTATGACTGTTTATAAAGATAGAGTTAGTTATCCTCATAAATTATGTGAAGCTATAAATCATTACAATTTAAATGATATCGTCGTTAATTCTCATAGAGCATTAGACGATACTAGAGCTTGTTTTGAGGTTCTTAAATGTATGTCAAATGAAAAACACGATATTGATAAATATATAAATTTATTTGGCTATAATGCAAAATTTGGCATACCAAATCCGCAAATTAAAAATGTCGTATATAAGCCACAATCAAATACAGCAAATCTAAATAATCCATTATATAAAAATTAGGCACCATAAAAGTGCCTATTTTTCAGCAATTCTTATTATCATCAATACAAATCTTTCTTGAATATTTAACATCAATACCTTTATCTAATAAATAATTATCCCACCTAAGTATAACATTTCCATCATCTAAAACAATTGTAGGAATACCTATTCCTCCAATCTCTTTCATAATATTATACTTTTTATTATTGTCTCTAAGTTTTAAGAATTCTTTCATATTATCGAGGCTTTCATTGATATCAATATATGTATAAGGAATGTTATTAGCCTCTAAATTGTATTTAAAATCTCTTGTTTTAGAACACATATCTGATCCATAAACCTTTATCATATTTAAACCTCCATTGACTAAATTTTATCACTAATCTTATATATTTTAAATAACAAAAAGCAATTTGAGAAATAAGTCCCAAATTGCTCATTTTATTTACCTATGAATTTTAATAATCTATCGTTTTTGCATTCATTAAATATATAATCTGGAGTACCCATTTCTTGAATAACTCCATCAGCCATAAATACAACTTTATCAGCTACATCTCTTGCAAAATTCATTTCATGTGTAACAACAATAGTTGTCATTCCACTTTTTGCAACATCCTTCATTACATTTAAAACCCCTTGAACCATCTCAGGATCTAGAGCACTTGTTGGTTCATCAAATAAGATAATATCTGGAGACATACATAAACTTCTAGCAATAGCTACTCTTTGTTTTTGTCCACCTGATATTTCTGATATTTTGTAATTCATTCTATCAGACATACCAACTACGCTTAAAAAGTTTTTAGCTGTTTCTACGGCTAAATCTCTTTTTCTTTTTAAGACTTTTGTTTGTCCTATTACGCAATTTTCTAATACGTTTTTGTTATTAAATAGATCAAAATGTTGAAATACCATAGATACATGTTTTCTTAAATTATTTTGATCAACATTTTTATCTAATGTATTTATTCCTTTAAAATAAATTTCTCCACCTGTAGGATCTTCTAGTAAATTTATAGTTCTTAAAAAAGTAGATTTACCACTACCAGAAGGACCAATTATAACTACACATTCGCCTCTTGTAACATCTAAACTTACATCTTTTAAAACACCATTTGAACCATAGTCCTTTTTTAAATGCTTAATAGATAAAATTGGTTCTTCGAAATCAGTATGATCGAATTTAATTTTCTTTGACATTATAAATTCTCTCCTCTTTTTCTAAATAAATTAATTTTTAAACTTTTACCATCAAGTTTACGAGAAATACATTTTAAAATAAGTGTTGTGCATAATGTTAGAACTAAATATATAGCCGCAACAATTAAGTAAGCCGCTAAAACCTTATATGAACTTCCTGCAACATTTTTAGTATAATAGAATAATTCTGTTACACCTACAACATTAAGCACTGATGAATCTTTAATATTTACAATCCATTCGTTACCAATTGTAGGAATAACATTTTTTAAAGCCTGAGGAAGTTCGACATGGAATAAAATTTGGAAACTATTCATACCTAAACTTTTTGCGCCCTCAGTTTGATCAACACCTACACCATTTAATCCTGATTGCACAATTTCTGACATATATGCAGCAGTATTTAGAGTTAATACAATTAAGCCTCCAAAAAACCAACCATTAAACACTTGGTTTGCATTTAGCGTCATTGACCAGTTTATACCAATACCTAAACATAAATATTGGAAAATCATAGCTTGTACCATCATAGGAGTACCACGGATGATAACTGAATATGCAACACAAAAATATTTAATTATTCTTTTCCAAATCTTATTAAACCATTTGTCTTTAGAATTTATAACAATTCTTTTACCAAAGGCTAAAAATACACCTAGCGTTAAACCAAGAACTGTACCTAAAATTGAAAGAATAATTGTTGAAATAATACCAACACCAAACCAACTTAAATATTCACTTTTTGATAGTAAACTTGAAATATCGCTAAATGTAGATAATATCATTATTCGCCACTTCTTTCTACAGCACTTGACATATCTTTGTTTCTATCATCTTGAGAATAATTAGCTAATACACTATTTAATTTATTTTGTAATTCAGTATTTCCTTTTTTAATACCAATAGATACACCAAGTTCAGCTAATTTGTCTTCACCTAAAATAGATTGATCAATTCTAATGATACCTAAATTAGAATTAGCTTTTACTAAAGCTTGGGCTACAGGATATTCAGCAGTCATTGCGCTAGCGGCACCACTAGATACTTGTACAGAAGCACTTGCAAAAGTATCAACAGGATTCATATGTACACAATTAAAGTCTGAAACCAGTGTATCAATAACTGAATCTGTAACAGTTTGAATTTGTGAAATTACACCCTTACCATTTAATATTGTTTTTAAAGTTGTTGAATCAACAGTTGTTGATGCATATGTATCAGCAAGTGATTTTTGAGTAACTAAAACTAGTTCAGAACGATAATATTCATTTGTAAAATCAATACTTTCTCTTCTCTCTTCAGTATCAGTCATACCAGCAATGATGCAGTTAATTTGACCAGCATCTAATTGTGGAATCAAATTATCCCATTCAAGTTTTACGATTTTAACATCCATACCAAGTTCTTTGCTTGCTCTCTTAGCGAACGCAATATCATATCCATCAGCAAATGAACCTGATTCGTTTGAAATAGATAGAGTGTTTTCAGTTTCTGTGCTAGTTGTCCAGTTAAATGGAGCATAGTTACACTCAAGTCCTATAACTAGAGTATCATTTGATACCCCACTATTACAGCTAGTTAATCCAGCTAAACCAATTGTTGCACACGCAGCTAAACCTAAAGTCTTTAATACATTTCTATTCATTTATATCCTCCAATCTATCTATCACGAAGAGGAAAAAAGGAGCAGCAAAGCTACTCCTAAAATTGAATAATATATCATTTTTATAAAAGGGACGAAATAATTCGCCCCTCAATTAAAAACAAAATATGTTTTCAATCACGGTAGCTCAACACTAAATTTTAGTGACAGTCAAACATATCTTATACGTTTGCCCAGGTATTTCTTTAAAGACTTCAGAAATCCTTCGGCATCTATATCCTTTCATAATTACTTAAGTTTGTCCTAAACAGTAAATATTACTCTTTTATAAATGCGCCTCTACATTGTGATAAATATTTAATTATTGTATCGTATTAAAATACTGATAAAAGTATATAACAATTGTTAATTATTGTAAATACCCTTTTTAAAAATTTTATTCAAGATGTGATTTTAAAACTCCTGAATATTTTAAACATTCTTCTTTAGCAAGACTTGCAGAAGTCAAATTTTCTACATTAGACTTACCATCTTTATAATAGAATAAAGTTGAATCTGTATCAAATGTAGTTCCATATAAGTTTGTATTAGTTACAACTTCATCTCTACTTTGAACAGTATTTCCTTTCTGATAGTTTGTATTACTAATTTTTATATTAGTAAATTCACATCCGTAAACTTTAATATAACCATCGCCATTGCTTGAAGATGTTTGTAATTCATAAGGATTTTGACCATTTTCAAAATAACAATTTTCAACGAATGCGTATCCATTAGCTCTTATAGACATAGAATAACTTTGAGAATTATAGTAGTAATTATTATACATATGCATATTTGCTTGTCTTGCTAGAGGCAAACGACTTTTACATGTATCATAGAAATTATGATGGAATGTAATACATGCTGTATGTTGAGAGTCACTACCGCCTACAAGACCTGTTTTATGATTTTTGTAATAATAATTATAAGATAAAGTAATAAATGCATTTTTCTTAAAATCTGTTGCACCATCACCTTCATGTTTATCTTGTTCATTACAAACATCCCAATTATTATGTCCTTCATTAAATGTATTGTTATGAATCCAAATATGTCCTGACTTAAAACCGTTTAATGTTTTAGAATCATCACTTCCTTCAAAACTACATGCATCTTCAGTATATGAATCAAATGTAATGTTTCTAACTTCAATAGAGCTACAATTTTTCCATGTAAATCCCCATTGGAATATTGTTGCATCTTCTCCTATACCCTCTACTGTTACATTTTTGGCATTACTTATATCTAACATATTATAATAAGAGTCAAATTCATTTTTGCTTGAGTCATATTTAATCTTATTAGTTAAACCATTTAATTTAGTATATGTACATTCTAATGTATTGTATCCACCACTAATGATTTCTTCTTCAGTATAATTTTTTTGTTCAAGTGCTTCATTGTTAACACCATAAACGTTACTTGGACTAATAGTTGTAGTAGATGATGTTTTATAATCAATTTTATTCCATGTTGCAGCATTTATACTTCCTATAAGTCTTATATCGAGCGCAACATTAGATTTAGATTGTGCTTGTAAAATATTTGCAAGGCCTGTATATGTTTTATTATTAATAGTAGCAGTAACTGTATTTTTTGTTTCATCAGTGACATATACAACAACAGCACCACTTTTTAATGTACCATCATTTTTATAAGCACCTATTCCATCACTTACATCAACACCAGTTCCGTCACTCGTATAACTAAAATGAGCATAACCTGATCTATCATGATTTGATACACTGATTGCATCTGAATAAACACAAGTACTATCTGATTTAACTACTTTAAGAATGTATGTTCCTTTAGTTAAGCCTAAAACATCAACTCTTGTAGTAGACTCGTCTATTTGTCTTATAAGCGAACTATCAATAGCTTCATAAACTAAATCATCAGAGTTATAAGCAGCAATATATACTTTAGTCTTTGAAGCATCAAAATCACTAAATGTAGCATACAATCCTTCATTGTAGCCTTCACTAGTTAGAGTTATTGTATTTTTTTCAAAGATAGCGTAAAGTGCTAAATCAGTTGTTATTTCAGTATTAAAATCAAATAAAGTAGTACTATTTTTATCCTCTGACCAACCTATAAAGTTATATCCATCTTTTGTAGGTACACTTTCTGTTTTAATTAAACTAGAACCGTAGTCAAATGTTTCAGTTTTAAATACTTCTTCACTTGCATAATAAACAACACTGCATTTTTGTGCTTCAAAATGTCCATATAAATTTATACTTGTATCTATACTAGTTCCATTAAATTTAGTAGAGAAATTTTCGTCTAAATACCAGCCATCAAATGTATAATGATCCTTTGTTGGAGTTTCTAAACTTATTGTTTCGTCTTTTACTATATTAATACTTTTATACACCTTGCTATCTATTATATAAACTAATGTTAATGTAGTATCTGTATTTTGGCTTGAACTAGTAGTTGAATTTGTACTAGAACTACTACTATTTGTACTTGTGTTAGTACTTGTAGAAATGGAAGAACTAGATTCACTAGGTGTAGTATTATTAGTACTAGCATTTGAACTACTTGTACTAGATTCTAAAGTACTTGTGCTACTAGTTTGTGTACCCTTTGATTCACTAACACTATTAGTTTCACTAGAACGTTGGCTAGATTTCTCGCTAGAATTCTCACTAGAATTCTCACTAGTTTTTGTTTCACTATTAGAATCGTTTGATTCACTTCTAGTGTTTAAATTAATTGAACAAGAAGTTAAAACTAAACCGAGTATTGTTGTTATTAAAATTCCACTTTTCTTTTTCATAAAATCACCTTTATTGATATATTAATTTTACCAATAAAATTAAAATTCTAACCTAATAAAATTCGACAAAAATCGAGCAACTTTTAGTTACTCGACTTTTCTTTTTTATTAATATATAAATTTCGATCTGCTCGTTCAATAGCTTTTAAGAAATCTTCATTGTTTTCTAAGAATGCATAACCTTTAGATATACCTATTTTATAATTTGAATTAGAATCATTTAAAATATTAACTCTTTGATCAATATCTTCGATAAGAATTTCTACATCATTTTGTGAAAAATCTTTTGCAATAATGATGAATTCATCTCCACCAAAACGAGCTAAAAATAAATTTGTTTCCTTAATAGCTTCTTTTAAGATTTTTGATGCTGCTACGAGAGCCTTGTCTCCTATTAAATGACCATGTGTATCATTAATAGATTTAAAGTCATCTAGGTCACACATTAATACACAAACATTATTAGCATTATTAACCAAATTATAAACATAACGATTTAATTCATTACGGTTATATAAACCAGTAAGTGCATCAGTTGAGACCTTTATAGATAATGAATATATTAGAATTACGATTGTTACAAATGATGTACCAAAACACAAAATAGGAACATTTTCAAATGCTATTTGTAACACCGCAAAAATTATTAAGCTTAAAGGATATATTGCATAAAATAATGCGCCCCTTTTATTTATTAATGATTTATGTCTAACTATGCGAAATGTACCATAAATTGCAACAAAAACCATATAACAGAATGGTACAAATGTAACAATTAAAGTTTGTAATATTTCTCCTTTATATATTGTTAAACACAAAATCATAATTAGTATAATATTTAAAATACACGGAATTGACAGATAAACAATTTTTTCGTTTTCCATATATTTTGCATGTACATAAATAGAAATATAAGAAAACCACAAATACGCACCAATTGTAGTCAGTGAATATTTTATTAGTCTGACAAGTTTTAAGAATATAGGACTGACGTCAACAATATTATAAAATAATAAAGCCCAACATGAGTCAAATATAAAATAAATTGCATGTGTGATAAGTATATTAGAAAACACTTTTTCTCTTCTTGTTAAATTTTTATTTTTGTTAAAACAAAAGTAAGCTATAACTAATATAACAAAGCAAATTAAATTTGAATAAATATAGAAAAACGCAATATCTTCCATGTTTGAAGATGCTAAACTTATCATAACTTAGTCTCCTTTCTATTAATTTAATGTTTTCAATCGTTTAAATTCTTTAGAAATAATTCTATTTTTTTCTTTCTTTACATTCTTTTCAATTAATAAATCATTGCTAATAATTTTATCAAAATGATTATTAGAATTTTGTTTATTAAAAGAAACCATACTTAAAAATGAATCTAATTCAATTATTTTCATATTAGGATAATCTTTTAGAACATCTAAATTATCGCCAGTACTAACATAAATGTTTGCTTTATTTAAAATTGTATAATTTCCACCATTAATTCTAATTAAATAAACAAGATAAAGCATTTCTCTAAAATGAGATTTTGCATATTCTTTAGAAATATTTATGTTTTTATTTAAAAATAGATTTGTTTGATTTTCTACTTTAGATATATTATTAACATAAATTTTAAAACAATCTTTATTTTTTGAATGATCACTCATTGTGTTAGGAACTGCATGATAATCATCAAATAAAATAAGTTCATTCTTCCTAATAAATCCTTTTATTCCTTTATATTTTTTAATTAAACTTGATTTAGACAATTTTGTTTTTAAGTATAAAGATTTAAAACATTCATATAAAATATATGCGTCATTTAATGATGTATGAAGTTCGCCTTGAGAATCATATACACACAAAATTTTACGTTCATTTTCTAAAGAAACATATTGTTTCGAATTAGAATAATTTTTATAGATATCAGCAAAATCATAAAAAACAAAGTCTATACCATCTAGTTCATATCTTTTAATGGTATCAATTAAATAAGATGCATCATTTTTTGCGACTTGACCAATGACTATATTATTTTTATCACTTAATAGTAATTTAATATACTTATAATAAGAAGGAAATTCTTTAGATTTTATTAAGTCTTCTTTTTTATAGTCAATAACTTCATTTAAAATTTTTTCATCAAACTTAATAGGATTAATTAAAATGTCTTCTTTTTTTATTATATTCAAATTATTATCTGTTAACACATAACCAAATGAGCAAATACGTTTTTCATCATGATTACATACTGCACACTCTATATCAAAAAATAGAAAATTCATAATATCACAGTTTAATTTTATAATAAAAATTAAAAAAAATAAAGAATTGCCTTAGCAATTCCTTATTTAAACCTATTTTATTCAGCCATACCAGCAGTAATGATTGCCATCTTGTAGACTTCATCAGCATTACATCCACGAGATAAATCATTGATTGGTGCATTTAATCCTTGAAGAATAGGACCATAAGCTTCATATCCACCAAGTCTTTGAGCAATCTTATAACCAATGTTACCAGCTTCAATTAAAGGGAAGATGAATGTATTAGCTTGACCAGCAACCTTTGAATCAGGACACTTAGTTTTAGCAACAACAGGGCTTACAGCTGCATCAAATTGGAATTCACCATCGATAACTAATGATGGATCTTTTTCTCTAGCAGCAGCTACTGCATCATGAGATAATTGAACAGTACCGCCTTTTCCTGAACCATAAGTTGAGAATGATAATACTGCAACTTTTGGATCAATACCAAAGTATTTAGCTGTCTTAGCAGTTTCTACAGCAACTTCAGCTAATTTGTCTGAAGCCTTAACAAGAACAGCACCAGTAGCTTTGTCAACTGTATCTTCATACGAAATATTAATAGCACAATCGCCCATTGCAATCTTTTCTTCAACGCCGTCTTTTTCACGAACAAGAATGAAACAGCTTGAAACAAGGTTTGCACCCTTCTTTGTCTTTACTAATTGTAAAGCAGGACGAACTGTATCAGCAGTTGAATAAGTTGCACCACCAAGTAATGAATCAGCCTTACCCATCTTAACTAGCATTGTGCCAAAGTAGTTAGACTTCTTTAATAAAGCAGCACATTCTTCGCTTGTCATTTTACCTTTTCTAAGTTCAACCATCTTAGCTACCATTTCATCGAATCCTTCATAGTTAAGTGGATCTAGAATTGTAGCACGACTAACATCATGGCCACCTTTTTTAGCAGCTTCTAATACTTCTTCTTTATTACCACAAAGAATAACATCCATTAAATCTTCATTTAAAAGACGTTCAGCAGCACTTAAAATTCTTTCATCAGTACCTTCTGTTAATACAATAGTTTTTCTTTTAGCTTTTAAATTAGCTAATAGGTTATCAAACATACCCATTTTAATTTCCTCCAAAAAGTTTAACAAATGTTAAACACCTTATTAATTTTACATTATTATAAAAATTATTTCAAGAAATCAAACCAATAAAATTAGATAAATTAACATTCGCTTTTAAGACGTCTGTTCATCAATTCAACACCTATTTCTTTAATATCACCATTATTAAATAAAACCTCATATAAAGAGTTTGTAATAGGCATAGAAATATCATTATTTATAGAAATTTGATGTATTTCTTTAATAGTATTTAAACCTTCTACTACACCACTAGCTTTCGATTTTTCACCTGAAGTATATGCATAACCATAAGAATAATTTCTTGATTCAAATGAATTACAAGTTAGCATAATATCACCAATACCTGCTAAACCAAATAAAGTAACAGGGTCACCATTAAAGAAAAGAATAATATTTTTCATTTCTGATAATCCACGTGTAATAAGGGCATTTTTAGTATTACTACCCATTTTTGCACCATCAACCATACCGCAAATAATTGCAAATACGTTTTTAATTGCACCGCAAACCTCTACACCTATAATATCCTTTGATGTATATACTCTAAAATAATTATTAGAGAATTTCTTTTGAAGTTCACCTGCAACTTCTATTTCCTTAGAAGCTATAACAACAGCTGTATTTTTCTTTTCTATAACCTCTTCAGAAAATGAAGGCCCTGATAATACAGCCAGTTTTAAATCTTTATCAACATTATAAAATAATTCAGACATTGTTTTATTATTATATAAACCTTTAGAAGTGAAAACATATGTTTTTTTGTTATATTTTTTTAAATATGGTCTAAGTGTTTCATAAACTGAAACAACAGGAAGAGAAATAATAATTGTATCTGAATAATCTAATGCCTCTTCTAAGTTTGTTGTAGCTTTAATCAAATTAGAAATTTGATAATCTCCTAAATAAATAGAATGATGATTTATATTTATATCATTTGCTTTATAGATATCACGTGCATAAACTAAGATTTCAAAATTGTTATCTGCAAGTACGCTAGCTAAAGCAAGTCCCCAGTGTCCGGATCCTAAAACAGTTACTTTTTCCATAATTAACCTCTTTTTAATCATTTTACCACCAAAAAATAAAAATAAAACTAGTTATTTCTAACTAGTCGTTTATTTTAGTATTTAATTCAAGAGGAATACCATAAGTAGATTCATAACATTCTTTCCATCTTAATTCATTTTGTTCTTTAAGATATAGCGTTTGTTCTTTAAATGATAATCCTTCTTTAGGATATATAGGTTTTAAAACATTAACCTTCATATCAAATAACTTAATACCATTTTTATCAACTCTTCCATTTTCCTTAAAAGTTACAAAAGAAGGGATAATAGGTACATTGTTTTTAGCTGCAAAATGAAATGCACCTACCTCAAGAGGACGAGGTTTTTTGTAGCACCACCATTCGCTCTTTTCAGGATAAAATAATACAAAATTATCATCTTGTAATAATGTATTAACACTCTTAATAAAATTAGCCATACCTTCACGAGAATCAGCCATAGGCATCATTCTACATGAACGCATAATATCTCCTAAAATACCTTTCATATTATTAAAAGTAGCTGCTGTAATATAGAACTTTTTATGTCTAAATGTTTTTCTCATTAATACACAGTCTAACTTATTAATATGATTACATGTACAAACTGCTCTTTTAATACCTTTAATATTATCTTTGCCTTCTACAGAATAACCCATAGCTTTAAGTTCGCGTGGTTCGTATAGACGCACAATAAAATTATAAATGAAAAAATATTTAATTCTAAGTTTTAATGGTTTTTTTATATACGGATAATTTGGTCCTACTGGTTCACAAATGTCATAATTAATTGGGTCTACATGTTCATTATATTTACCATTTGCTTCTAAATCAGCCATTCTTTCTAATGTATCTGGGCTTACAGTAATTAAGCTATCGCATATTTCTCTTATTTTTTTTAGCCACATAATTAAAATCCTTTTAATATTTCTTTATATTCTTCGTATATATCATCAAACGCATGTATTTTATATACTTTATGAATTTTTTCTATTTCACATTGTTTAATATTAACAACACGTCCTTTAGACCATAATATAGTTTTACAAAAATGTTTTAAAACACAATTTTTGTTATAACCATGTTGAAAATTATACTTGTCAGCGATATATTTTTTCTTTTTAGCAAATTTATTTAAAACTGTTTGGTCAGGAAACGCATATTTAGTATTAGTTAATTCCATAATACACTTTTCAAATAATTTTGTTTCTCTAATTTTTTCTAAATTTAAATACAAAACACCAGAGTTTATATATTTAGGATTTATAAATACTCTTCCTAAATAATCTCTAGCACCTGCATATTCGTAGTCATTAATATCTATTCTAAATAACTCATCAAGTGAATCATTAACCATTACATCAGTATCAATATATAAAACTTTGTCTTCATCAATAACTTTATCGCTTAAAAGTCTAAGTAACGCATAAGGAGTATAGGAATTAAGTGCATTTGCACATGGTCCTAATAATTCATTGTATTTATCAGTGCAGTCAATACTAATAAACTTTGACTCTTCGTTCTTATCTATTAAAATTTTTTCCATAGCTAAACGATGTTTTTCACTTAGACAAACATATTTTTCATTTAATTCATGTAAATCCATGGTTAAAAAATATACGCATACTGGAGAATCGTTATGCTTAACATAGGATAACATAGTTAAAATAACATTCTTATATACAGAATCATTACCACATATTAAAATGTTATTCATTACTAGTCTCCTTTTTTACATAGTTATATTTATAATTAACGTTACTATTTTCACTTAATTTTACCATTGTTTCAAATATTCTATTTCTTAGTTCTTGTTCACAAGCTTTACCTTTAAGCGAAGAATCAGGATAGAAAGGTCCTTCGATATAAGTAATCATCTTAGGTCTTTTTCTAATTTTAGTTTTTTGATAAGTATTTACAAAACAAAATGCTGGAACCTCAAATTTAATAGGATATTTGAAACTTGTAGATTTAAAATCTCTAATTTTTGTATAGTAAGGCCAAATATGAGCTTCAGGATAAACTACTATAGGTTGTCCTTTATTAACTCTATATTTCAAAGCCTCTTCAAATGGACGTAAAGCACTTAATGTTGTAGGGGTAGGTATAGCACCTAACATGCACATTATATTTTTAAATCCTCTAGTTGCAACATTATCAGGGCTTACAACAAAAAATGGTTTTCTTGGAAATAGGAAACAAGGTGGTAATAAACCGTCTCCTGGTATTTGAGTATGATTACCATATATTATATATTTACCTTTAAAACCTTTTAGTTTTTCTTTGCCAACTGTTTTTTGTCTGTATATGAAAATTTTTGAAAAATAAGCAACCGGAAAAACTATAATTCTATGAACTATTACTTCACATACTTTATATATAAAAGATTTATGTACAAACTTAAAGTCTTTATCTATTTCAATTTTTCTTTTACTTACGCCTGAAAAGTCATCGTTTTGTTCATCAGTATAGTAAAACGTTTTGTTTTTCATATAATAGTCATCCTTTTGTAGTACTATTATATTATAAGATATATAAAATGTAAAGTTGACTATACATTTATGATGTAATAAATATGGTTATCTTGTGATAATGTCTTAAGTGTTATCCAGGGAAAATGTCCCAAATCACCAAAAATATAGTATCATCATATTGAGGTGATAAATTATGAAAGAGGTAAAACTAAGAATGAACGAACAAGAAAAATATGAAATCATTAAAGATTTAGTTGATCATGATGGAAACAAAAAAAGAGCCGCAATAAGATTAGGAATCTCAGTGCGACAAGTTAATAGACTTATTATTAAATATAAAGACAAAGGCAAATCTTCTTTTATGCATAGTAATAAAAGGTCTACTCTATTTTTATTTAGTTACTTTGGCATTCTAAAATAGATAAAGGCACATCATATATAACGTCTAATGTATCACCGTCTGAATCAATTATTTCAAGATAAGCTAAATCATCACTAATCTCAACAATAATCCCTTTAGAGCCTGCTTTATAATTTTCAAATTCTCTTGTTAATATAACTTTATCATACAATTTCATATTATCTTTTTCCTTTCTTATCAGGATAAATAGTAATAATTCTATAGCTTAATTTTCCACAATCTTTTTGTATAGAAATAATAATATTAGCTTCATAATATTTTTCGGATATAGATTTTATTTTCTCGTGAAATTCCAAAACATGTCCGTGCATTGTATCACGTTCTTTTATAGGTATTTTGCCGTCAATTGCCAAACAAATTGCATTAAAAAATTGCATTGGATTTTCTTTTGAATAACCCAAACAATCGATAAAAAATTTTGCTTTAGAACCTCCTTTAGAATGATCTTTGTTTAACAAGTAAGTCTCAATTTTAATTTTACTTTCAACGTAACTTAATTCATTAGAATCAAAACATAATTTTGATTCCAACTCTTTAACTTTAGAATCATGCTCGAAATTTGAAATTGAAAGTTGTGGTGATCCGCTCGTACCTGAATTACCACTTATTTTTTTAAATCTCCCCATTCAAAATCCCACCTGATATCTTATTTCTTTCCATTAAAATATTATTTGGAATTACAATTTCAATTCCCTTATTAATTGCACTTGAAAACAATTCTCGTACTTTATCATCGTATATCGATACGCTGTAAACAATTATACTTGTTAATTTTTTCAACTTATCAACTACTATTGGTATTGCCTTTTTTAACATATCTAATTGTTCGATTTTTTTTAATGAACCTTTTAAAGAAAATACAACAACATTGCATTCCTCAAGTCCATCAAGCACATATTCGAATGAATCTTCATTTGAATATGTAATTAACGGATATACAAGTTTATTTAATTCATGTACCAAAAATAAAGAAACCAATCTAGATCGTTGTAAATTGAACAAATTGAGCCAAAATGGAACATTTCCAATTTGACTGTAATCTGGCGAAATGAAATATTTAACATCTTTAAATCGTTCTCTAAATTGTTCAATAATTTTAGAATCATTGTGATAGATAGCGTCCCACAAATCATCTTTTCCGTCAAATTTATAATCATCTTCAAAAAAACAAACTGCAGTGTTTGAAGTTTTATTGTATTCATAAGGTTTTGAATATAATGCCAAATAATCTATTTTTGCATTTACCGGAGAAACAAAATGAATACATTCATATTTTCCTACAGTATAAGTTGTATTCAAATACTTAGAATAATGAAGGTTTATTCTGTCTTTTAAATCTTTTTTATTCTTTCCTTCATTAAATAAATTAAGATTTTTTTCTTCAATGCTATTATTAATCTTCATAATTATCTGTCTCCTTTACTAAAAATAACATGACAAATTATGAAAATTACGTAAATAAAATCAAACTGCTTCCTCCAAGGGTCTTGCTAAAAATCGGAACAAGCTGTATAATGTTC
>CAVEPF010000013.1:19509-20356 GCA_963617645.1 Anaerotignum sp.
ATAATGTTCAAAGAACTTGCTCTACATTTCGCTTGTTCTTAAAGTATCTACTGTTAGCAGACGGTAGATCTTTTTTTTGCTTAAGTTGCCCAATGTGAAATATTTACGAAGAAATTAACATATTAAACTTAATAATTCACCAAAAAAATATGATATATTTCTTTTTCTATCATTTGCATATAAAATTTTTTCTTCTTCTAACACTCTTAAATACCTATTTGCTTGTGTTATAGATAAATCTAAACTTGCTGCCATCTTTTTTGACGTAATGATTGGATTTTCAAAAATAACACGTACAAGTTTAGGAGTTAAAACCGAATTAGTTATTTTTTCTACTTGTTGCGTGATTTTCTTATATAGTTCATCAATATTTTGAATGAATTTTATATGTTTTTTTGCTTGAATTGTACATTTTTGTAAAAAGTATTTTATCCACAAATTATAATTACCGGTTCTTGTCTCGGTTAAAGTATTATAATAAAGATATTTATCATCATCAATAGCCTCACTAATATAGAATAGCGGAGCCTTAATTAATCCCGAATAACACAAATAAATCGGAATTAAAATTCTTCCTATTCTTCCATTGCCATCTTCAAAAGGATGAATTGATTCAAATTGAGCATGAATAACAGCACACTTTATTAATGGATGTACTGTAGAATTATCATCATTAATAAAATTTATTAAATCATCCATATATGTTTGCGTTTCTTCAACTTTAGGAGGATTAAAAACTCTAATGTTGTTTCTAGCAATATAATTATTAACTTTTTTATAATCACCAATCGTAATACCAGCTTTAATATTTTTAGCATTAGAAAACATAATTGTATGAATATCTTTT
>CAVEPF010000013.1:20421-21293 GCA_963617645.1 Anaerotignum sp.
CTTTTATAACATCATTTGTAAATCCTTCATATTTAACTAATCTTGTTCCCTTATTTAAAGCTAAGTTATAATTTTTAAATTCTAATAATTCAACCGATTTTTCTTTTGGAAATAACTCTCCTTGATAATAATCTTCAATTTTTGTATGAGTTCCTTCAATCCGTAATGATGAAGCAATTTCGTTAATTTCCATTTTAGGTAAGTATACACATTTTTCAAGACTAGAATCCTCAATTTTTGTTTCAAATATTGAAATATATTTAACAGCCTCCAATAATTCAGGCAAAAATTCGTCTGATGAAATTTTTTTTAGTTGATCATTACAAAAAGGTAGTACATTGTTCATTCTAACACCACTTTCCATTTAAATTATAACATTTATAAATAATTTGTAAATATTATAGTGTGCATTTTTTTAAAAAAGTGCACACTATTTATATCTATATAAAAAATACAATCATTTTTTTCGATAAATGTAATCGTATAGCTTTTGAGAACATCGTATTAAGTTAAATCTTTATAAATAAATTAGATATAGAATTAGGATTAACGAATAATACAACTATAGAAAAACTAATGAATATTTAATAACAGCATTTGTTCCTAATTTTAATAAGAAATTCTCATTAAATTATAAGAAATTTGATTTTGTATTTACATTCTCATGATGATGAGAGAAATAATTGTACATTACTCATTATGTCTAAAAAAAATTGATAATAGTAACTCTATTAATTTTTAAAAAAATACTATCAGCCTCATAATAACTGTACTATTATATTATATCTCCTTAAACAGAGTGTTTAGCATGAAAACTTTGTTAAGGATATAATGAATATGTACAATATGGGTGCAGTTAAAATGTACAAATG
>CAVEPF010000014.1:0-3957 GCA_963617645.1 Anaerotignum sp.
CAAAGAATTTATATATAGACTTTGTATTAGATACTGTAAATCAATTGATTCAAGAACATGGTGATCTTTTAACATGTAAAACACTAATTCATTCTGATCAAGGTTGTCATTATACATCGATAGCTTATCAAGAACTTCTTAAAAACTTAGATATAATTCAATCTATGTCAAGAAGGGGAAATTGTTGGGATAACGCTCCACAAGAATCATTCTTTGGGCATATGAAAGATGAACTTAAAATTAAAGAATGTATGGACTTTGATGAATGCAAATTAGAAATTGATGATTATATGGATTACTACAATAATTACAGATATCAATGGGATTTAAATAAAAGAACTCCTGTTGAATATAGAATATATCTATTAGGAGGAGGTATACAACTCCTTCACAAAAAAGAAACTAATTGTGAATCTACACAATTAGCCTCTAATTAAATATTTATTTTTTCATTCTCTAGGGATAAATAATAAATACACAAATAATTACACCTTTTTTTTATAAGTGTCCTTGACATTGGGTACATATTAAATAAATTATTAGATGTAGTGAGTTTTTTTAATCTAAGCTTTTTAAAGATGCGTTCATATCAACATTTTTAATTTTATTTTTAGTAATGATAAAAACAATAATTACAAAAAGAACTGATATAAAGAATGTTAAAAAATAACTTGTAATTTTAATGCTACTAATTGAGCCGAAATTCATCATGGTAAACACAATAAATAAGAATAGTATACCAAGAGGGATACCTAAAATAATTCCAATAATAGATTCAATAAATATTTCCCTATATATAAAACCATTAACCTCATTAGTTTTATATCCTAAAACTTTAAGAGTTGCTATTTCTCTTTCTCTTTCGCCTATATTTAATGTTGTTAAATTATATAATACAAGAAGAGATAACATTAGAGCAAATACTATTATAGCAAGCGATATAATTTTAATTGTTTCATTACTATCTATTATAATTCCGTCGATAATAATGTTTGTATTAGATATATCGTATAATCCAAGCCCTGCCATAACTAAGAGTGTAGAAAGAGCTAGTGAAATTACAATCATAAAAAATCTAGATTTATAACGAATCATATTACGTATTGTTGATTTATATTTAAATTGAATATGATTCCATAATTTAGTCTTTTCAATCCAAATCTTTTTACCTGATTTTTGTGTTTTAGCTTTAAATAAGTTTGCAGGTATTTCTTTTGTACTAAGCCTTGCAAAATAAAATGTAACAAGAGTAGTGGTAAGTACCATAATGATTGAAGTTATAAGTCCTATTAAATATGATACCTTTTTTGTCATAGCAGGAATATAGAAAACGCCACTAAATGCAGAATAACAAATATTAGGAATAATATATACACCACTAATTAAACCAATTAACGAACCTATAATTGTTGCAAGTAGAGCAAACATTATATATTTAAAAATAATCTTATTAGACATATAACCAAGTGATTTTAAACATCCAATTGATTTTCTTTCTTCATCAATTAAACGTGACATATTAGTTAATGTAACTAATGCTACAACTAATATGAAAAATAGTGGAAATAGTAGAGCTATAACATCAATTTTGTCACAGATATTTGTTAAAAATGCATAAGATAAGTTTTTATCTAAAGTTAAAATTTCATAATCATTTGAATTAAAATATGTATTAAGTTTTTTGACGTTGTCACTCACATAGTTTGTGTATTTATCAGTAAAATAGTCATATTTATTTAAAAGTGAAATGTATATATCAGTTTTAGGAAAATAACTAAAATTTGAATAATCAGAAGAAAAATACAGTATATTTTCTAAATAATCTTGATTGATTTGATTAATATCCCCACTTTTAGCACTTATTAAAGGATTTTTTACTATACCAACAATCTTATAATTAGTGTTTAAATAGCTAAATTCATCGTTTGTTTTATAAGTGTTAGTAGATATATCTTCAATAACAATTTCGTTACTTGCTAAAGGAAATCTACCTTCTTTAAGTTCTATTTTATTTGTATTATTTGAAAAATCATAAATATATATACGTGTATTAGTATCATTATCAATTTGTGTTAATATTTGATAAGAGTAAATACTAGAATTTGTATTTAAATTATTAATTAGGCTTGTATCTATACCACTTTGAGTTTTAGCTTTAATAATAATGTCAGCTACATTTGATTCTTTATAATATTCATCAAATGAATTTTTAACTTTATCACTAATAGAGCCTACACCAGTAACAAAACAAATACCAAGAGCTATAATTAAAAGAAGAGAAGTGAATCTTAAATAATTGGCTTTAATAACTCTAAAAATATCTTTCTTAAAAGCTACCATGTTATATCCTCAACATTTTTAGGATTTTTATTATATTCTTCATTTATAATAGTACCGTTTTTAATATATAAAACGTGATCTGCCATTTCCTTTATAGCAGTGTTATGTGTAACTACAATAACTGTTTTATTTTCATTTTTGGATATATCTTTTAATAATTTTAAAATTTGAATACCGGTATTTATATCAAGGGCACCTGTTGGCTCATCACATAATAAAAGTTTAGGATTTTTAGCAATAGCTCTAGCTATACTTACTCTTTGTTGTTCACCACCTGATAAAGCAGAAGGAAAATTATTTATTTTATTAATTAAACCAACGTCCTCTAAACATTTTTTAGCATTTTTAGAATTAGGATTTAATTCGTTAGCTAGTTCAATATTTTCTAAAGCTGTAAGGTTAGGCATTAAATTGTAAAATTGAAATACAAAGCCTACATCAGTTCGTCTATATAAAGTAAGATTTTTTTCACTTATATTAAATAACTCTTTGTTATCTATTTTAAGTGAACCACTAGTTATAAAATCCATACCACCTAGCATATTTAAAAGTGTTGTTTTACCGGCGCCAGACGGACCAAGAATTACTACAAATTCACCTTTTTCAATATTAAAGTTAATATCATTTAAAGCATTGAATATAGTATCTCCTGTTTTATATGATTTAATTAAATTTTTAGCTTCAATATATGACATATTAACATTTTCCTTTCTTTAAACTATCAATTATAAATTTTTCAGGATCTATATATATTGTTTTTTCATCTTTAATGCTAACAAAACATTTTCTCTTACCTGGAATGGATTTTATGTTTTTAACTTTAGTGTATTGAACAGGAACACTTGATGAATCTCTAAAAGTAGAATAATAAGCAGCAATAAGTGCACAAGTTCTTATTTCTTCTTCAGTATAATCTGATGATTTTTTAAGAACAACGTGGCTACCAGGAGCATCCTTCACATGGAACCATAAATCATCTTTATTAGCCAATTCATGTGTCACTTTTTCATTTTGAATGTTATTTTTACCAACGTATACTATGTTACCATTAACTATATAACTTAAAATTTGTACTTTATTTAACTTAGAAACCTTTTTTTGTGGGATGATATATTTTTCTTTTATTAATTCATCTTGAATTTGTAAAACATCCTCAATAACTTCCGCATTACTTACTTGAGATAATAAAAGAGATAAATATTCAACTTCACTTTTAGCAATTTTAAGTTCTTCACTTGCATGAATTATTGTGCTTTTACTTTTACGATATTTTTTAAAATAATTATTAGCGTTTTCTTTAATGTATAATTTTTTGTCTAAAGGAATAGTTATATTTTCTCCTGTATAATAATTTAAAACAGTAATATTATCCATTTTTTTATTTATATAAGAATTAGCAATTAATAATTCTCCGTAAAGCTTATAAGTATCAGCTTTCTTTGTATCATCTAGTTCTTGCTCTAGTTTAACTATTTTTTCATTATATCTTTTGATTAATCTATTTATAATTTGCTCAATATTTCCAGTTTTTGCTCTAATACGTTCTTTTAAACTAGATTCTTTAAAATAGTATTCTAGAAGAAGCGAATAAGAATCAAATGTTTTGTTTTCTTTGAT
>CAVEPF010000014.1:3967-4525 GCA_963617645.1 Anaerotignum sp.
TTGCTACATAATTAACATCAGGACGTGGTTCTAAATTAAGAGTAGGAGTGTTAGAATTTAACATATTTATAAATGTTTCATATGGGTTTGTTGAATCAAAACAATAGATTGCGTTTGTTTTAGATAAACCAAGTATTTTTTTACAAAGCTCATCAGGCGTAGTAATTTCATTAAAAATATTTTTAATTTCTTCGTTTGTTGTTTTATATGGGTTTAATTTAGATAAAGTAGAAGGGAATGTATAATTAGCGTTAGGCATAATTGTACGTAAATCTGAAACTCCAATATGACGTAGTGCTTCTATAATAATATTATTTTCTACAACGACTAAATTAGAATACCTACCCATTATTTCTACATATAATGTTTTTTCTTCAAAGTCTCCTAATTCATTATATCTAGTTGTAGTTATTTCAACAATTCTATCAGTTTCGTGTGATTTTATATGTTTTATAATTGAACCTTCAAAATGTTTTCTAAGTAACATTGTAAAAGGTTTTGGTTCACGTGGGAAAGAAAAATCACTTGTTGTTAAGTAAATTGCACTTGAGTTAGGAG
>CAVEPF010000014.1:4535-9330 GCA_963617645.1 Anaerotignum sp.
ACAAAGAAATTAATAATTTATAGTTTTGACTGTTTCTTCTTATGGTAAACAAAAATTCATCATCGGAAATTTCTTGAATTTTATTTATTTTTCCCGTACTAAGTTCATTTAATTCGTTACTTAATTTGTAAAAGAATATACCATCTAACATAAATCATACCTCTTTATAAAATATTAATTATAATCTCAATAAATTGTATCATAAATTATATAAATATGTATGAAGTTTATAAATACGTTAGTAAAAAAATTAGAATATTGTCGAAATAAACAAAAATTATAAAAAATATTTTATACAATTTTTCTACCCCTTTAATTTTAAAAATAACTATGTTAAAATATAAAAAAGTGGATTTAGAGGTATACAGTATGAAATTAAATGATAAAGGTCTACTAGTCGTATTATCAGGTCCTTCAGGAGTTGGTAAGGGTACTGTTAGAAAAGCATTATTTAACATGCCAGAACAAAACTTCGTTTATTCTGTATCAATGACAACACGTAAAATGAGACCTGGTGAGGTTGATGGTAAGGATTATTTCTTTACTACACGTGAAGACTTTGAACAAAAAATTAAAGAAGGAAAATTACTTGAACATGCTGAATTTGTAGGCAATTATTATGGTACTCCACTAGATGAGGTTAATAAGCAACTTAATCTTGGAAAAGAAGTAATTCTTGAAATTGAAGTAGAAGGTGCACTTCAAGTTAGAGAAAAGGTTAAGGATGCAGTATTTATTTTCCTTGTTCCACCTTCAAAGGATGCCTTATACAATCGTCTTAAAAGACGCGGTACGGAAAGTGAAGAAGTTATTCAAGAACGTATTAAGAAAGCTAATAGAGAATTCAAATTAGCCTCACGTTATGATTACATCGTTGTTAACGATGAAGTTAATAATGCGGCCGACAGAATTATGGCTATTATTAGAGCTGAACATGCAAAAACTTGGAGATCAATTCATAAGTACGAGGAATTATTAAATATCGATGAAGACATTAACAAAGGAGATAATGAGTAATGGCTAAAAAGGTAAATAATGATGGTATGCGTTATCCATCAATTGATAAACTAGTAAAAAAAGAAGATACTTTTACAATGAGTGATTCTACTGAATATAAGAAGAGTCATACAAAATATCAAGTTGCATATCTTGCAAGCAAGAGAGCACAAGAAATTGAAGACGATTTATATCGTATGAACAAGTTAAGAAATAAACATAAGGACGACGCTGATTATTTAGATCGACTAGAGGAGAAAGCAGAAGTTAATCCTGAATATGCATGCGTTAAACCTGTTGGTATTGCTCTTGAAGAATATTTAAACGATGAAGTTCATATTGCGTTTAAATCTGATAAAGTAAAATAGTATTAGAAGCGTTTATCGCTTCTTTTTTCATTTTCTTTTACAAAATTAATCTTTAAAGAAATTAATATTTTTGTTATAATATCTAAAAAAGGGAGGCGAAATTATGACATTAAATGAAAAATTAGTAAATTCTGAACCTACTAAAACATATAATATTCCCTTATCTAAGCTTGGTATACAGTCACCTACTAAAAGAGCTCATGGTTTGATAATATTTATTTTTTCTTCGGCTTTTACCATATTTACTAAAGTGTTTTTAAAGTCAGATAGTGGAAACTTAACGGAATCACTATTAAATGCTTCATTAATTTGTATTGTAATAAATATTATATTAATGTTTATTTTACAATTTATTTCTTCCTCCGTATTTGCCCTAAATCATAACTATCTTTATAGGATTGTATTATTTTTAAGTAATGTTGCTAAAGTTTTTGTATTCTTCTTTACGTTCTTAGCATATGCTAATAAAATATTAACGATGTGGAATGATTATTTAAATGAATATTACCCAGATAAAATACAAATGACCTATTATTTAAATAATAACGGAACAGTTTTTAATAATTTAAAGATAGAAATATATCAATTTGACTATATTTATGGTCAATATCCGGATATTGATGAAATAAATTCGGTTTTGAAAGATTTTATTACTGTAACACACTGTCAACTTACACTATTGTTATTTTTGTTTTCGCTATCTACTTTTGGATCAACTTTTACATTTTTCTTAACAAAATTATTGTCCTTATTCTTTTATTCTTTTGCTTATTGGATGTATGCATTATTTTGTTTAATTCCATTCATGAACATACTCGTTTTAATTACATTTTGGAAAAAGAAGAAAACAAGTTTTAAATATTATCGTCAGTTAGATCCCGAGGACGACGTTGTACAAATGGAAGTTAGAACTTATAAAAAATTAGATAAAAATGATAATTTTTTAAAGAATTTTGTTATTTATTTACCCTATACAATAATTACAATTATAAGTTATGTGTTGTGCTACCAAGCTTATAAAGGAAATATAGATATATTTTCCTTTGTAGATCAAATTTTTGGTATTTAATTTATAGAATAAACTATGGAGTTTTAACTAAATTTCATAGTTTTTTCTTTTCTTTGTTTTTATGTTTTCTTGTAAATAAATCTAAAATAAAATATAATTTGATTAAATGTTTCAAGGTGTTTTTATGAATGAAATAATAAAAGAAAAATTAAAATTGTTACCAGAAGAACCTGGCTGTTATATGTATAGAGATAAAGATGGGCATATTATATATGTTGGTAAAGCTAAAATTTTAAAAAATAGAGTTAAAAGCTATTTTACTGGTAAACATAATGTTAAAACTGAAAAATTAGTTAGTGAAATTGCTGACGTCGAATGGATTACTGTTAACAATAGTGTTGAGTGTTTAGTTCTTGAAATTAATTTAATAAAGAAACATAATCCTAAATATAATATTATGTTAACGGATGATAAAACATACCCATATATTTTATTAACTAATGAAGTACATCCTCGTCTTATTTGTGTACGTACACAAAAGAAAACTAAACATGATGGTATATATTTTGGTCCGTTCCCTGATGTAAAAGGTGCTAGAATAACATGTAATTTATTAAATAAAATGTATCCACTTAGAAAATGCCAACATATTCCAACTAAAGAATGTTTGTATTATTCAATGAATCAATGCCTTGCGCCATGCATAAACAATAAAACAATTGATTATTCAGAGTATAAAAAAGAAATTATTTCTTTTCTTGAGGGAAACACAAAAGATGTTTTAAATAAATATCAAACTTTAATGGAAGAAGCTAGCACAAATTTAGAATTTGAACGAGCAATTGAATATAGAAATATAATAGATGGTATTAAACAAACAACTACGCACCAAATTATTACAACAAGTGATTTAACAAGTAAGGATGTATTTGGTCTGTATTATACAGAAGATGAAGTTTCAATACATGTTTTATATATTAGAAATGGCTCTATTAGAGAAAATTATCATACTATAGTAACATATATTAATGATATCAATGAATTTATATATGAATTTTTATCTAATTTCTATGAGGATGAAAAATTCAAACCAAAAGAAATTATTATTGATGATTTTGAATCAATATCTGAATTAGAACAAGTAATTAATATTAAAATAAATACTCCTAAACGAGGTTTAAAAAGTGAACTTCTAGACCTTGCAAATCAAAATGCTAAGAAAGATTTTGTTAATAATTATGAACTTTATAAAAATAAAGCTTTAAAAAGAAATGATACAATTGAGGAACTTGGAAAACTACTTAACATCGAGACACCATACGTAATTGAAGCATTTGATAACTCAAACTTATTTGGAACTTATCCTGTTAGTGCCATGGTTGTTTTTAGAAATGGTAAAAAAAGTCCTAAAGAATATAGGAAATACCATATAAAGACTGTTAAAGGTGCTAATGATTATGAATCAATGAAAGAAGTTGTTTATAGAAGATATTTGCGTCTATCTTTAGAGAATAAAGAATACCCTAATTTAATTGTGATGGATGGCGGGGCTATTCAAGTAAATGCTTGCACAGAAACACTAGAACTTTTAAAAATTAATATACCTGTTATAGGCCTTGAGAAAGATGATAAACATACATTTAGAGCTATTGTTTATAATAATCAAGAAATTACTTTAGACAAACATAGTGATTTGTATTTGTTTTTGGTTAATATTAGCCAAACTGTACATGATTTTGCGATTTCTTTTTATAGAAGTGTAAAATCTAAAGGCGTTTTCTCTTCAAAATTAGATAAAATTAAAGGTGTAGGACCTAAAAAAAGAGAAGCTTTACTTAAAAAATTTATTACGCTAGATAATATTATAAATGGATCAAGCGAAGATTTTAAAGAAATTGGAATTAATGAAAATCTAAGAAAAACTATAATAGATTATTTAAAGGAGGAAGAAAATGATAATAAATAAAGAATTTTATAAAATACTAGATAATAAAAATTTTAATATTCCCTCTTTTATTTATAGTTTTAAAAGAAATAGAATTGTTAAAGCTAATTTATCCTTAGCTAAATTTTTTGGTTATGAGACTACAAGAGATTTTGTTAATCATATGCATGATAAACTATATAATGTTTGTGGTGCAAAAGGTTTAAATAAAATAAACGATATGTATAAAAAAGGAATTAATAATTATAATTTTAATATATCTTTTTTTAACAACATAAACAAAAAGATACATGCGTTTTGTATTGTTAACCAATTTGATGATTCAACGATTATTGTATTTATGTATGATTTTACATCAAAAATAAATGAACAAAATCAAATTGAATCAATGTATTTAAATGATAATCTTGAAAAAAATGTTTTAATTAGGGGCTTAGCTTATAATTACGATACTATAATTAAAATTGATATAACAAA
>CAVEPF010000015.1:0-4139 GCA_963617645.1 Anaerotignum sp.
TCATATGATTCAAGTAGTTTAAAACATAGTTCTAAAATTGAATATATTAATAGATCATGCTAGAGCACTGCTCTAGCATTTGTTTTGAGAAGGAAAAATATTAAATGTTTAACTTATAATATCATGATAAAGATTGATATGTAATTTTATAGTATAGATGGTTAAGATTTAATAATATTTAATTGAGATTATAAAATATTTGATGTAATACAAGTTATTATTTAAAACTACATTTTCAATTTATATTTAATGTATAATTGACTAAAACTATGTTAAATTGTATAATTTAGTTAGTAGTTTTTAACTACAATTGTTCGGTTTGTTCGTTCTTGAATGTGGAATAGAGAACGTTTAATAACAATTTAATTTATAAGAGGTAAGAAATAATAATGGTTTATGTAGGTATTATTCTTGCAGCTGTAATTGGAATTGGCATAGGGTTTTTACTTGGATTTTTAGTTAAAAAACAACAAGTAATAACTGCAGAAAAAAATGGCCAAAATGAGGCAAAAAATATCGTTGAGAAAGCTAAAGAAGAAGCTGAAGCTTTAAAGAACAACGCTATTAGAGAAGGAAAAGAGGAAGTCAATAATTTAAAACTTGAAGCAGAACGTGATATTAAAGAGAGAAAGAGTTCTGTTGTAGAGCTTGAAAGTAAACTTGACCTTCGTGAAGATACTTTAGATAGAAGAAGTAACAACTTAGATAGAAGAGAAGAACTTTTAAATGAAAAAGAATCTAAGATTGATGTTTTAAAGACTGAGGTTGAAACTCAAAACAATAAAGCTCAAGAATTGGTTAATGAACAAAGCAAGAAGCTTGAAGAAATTTCACAGTTAACATGTGACGAAGCTAGAGATATAATTATGAAATCTGTTCGTGAAGAAATGTCTGATGAAATTTCAACATACATTAAAGACGAAGAAGAAAAAGCTCATAATGAAGCTCGTTCAAAAGCACGTGATATTTTAGCTTTAGCTATTCAAAAATATGCAAGTGAAACAGTTAATGAAACAACTGCTGCTACTGTATCTCTTCCACAAGATGATACAAAGGGTAGAATTATAGGCCGTGAAGGAAGAAATATTCGTACTATAGAATCACTAACTGGTGTAGATTTAATTGTAGATGATACACCTGATGCTGTAGTTATTTCATCTTTTGATCCTATTAGAAGAGAAATAGCAAGAAAGAGCTTAGAAATACTTGTAAGTGATGGTAGAATTCATCCTGCACGTATCGAAGAAGTTGTTGAAAGATGTCGTCAAGAAATTGAAATGGACATTCGTGAAAAAGGTGAACAAGCAGTATTTGATGCTTCTATTGGTAAAATACATCCTGATTTAATTAAACTTTTAGGTAGATTATATTATCGTACAAGTTTTGGTCAAAATGTATTACAACATTCACTTGAAACTTGTTTCTTAGCAGGTAAAATGGCTGCTGAACTTGGAGAAAATGAAGTTTTAGCACGTCGTGCTGGTTTACTTCATGATATTGGTAAGGCAGTAGATCACGAAGTTGAAGGAAGCCATGTTGAAATTGGTGTAGCCCTTGCTAAAAAGTATCATGAACCAAAAGAAGTTATTGATGCTATCGCAAGTCACCATGAAGATGTAGCTCCTAAGTCTGTTATTGCAGTACTTGTAGCTGCTGCTGATGCTTTATCTAGTGCTCGTCCTGGTGCTAGAAGTGATTCATTAGAGAATTACACTAAGCGTTTAGAAAATCTTGAAGAGATTGCTAATACTACATTTGGTGTTGAATCAAGCTATGCAATTCAAGCTGGTAGAGAAATAAGAGTAATTGTTAATCCACAACAAGTTGATGATAAATCAACATTTAAGATTGCTAGAGAAATTAAAGAGAAGATTGAAGCTAAACTAGAATTTCCTGGTACTATTAAAGTTACTGTTATTAGAGAAACTCGTGCTAGCGAAACAGCTAAATAGAATAATTATAAAACTGTAAA
This sequence comes from Anaerotignum sp., assembly GCA_963617645.1. Taxonomy (GTDB): domain Bacteria; phylum Bacillota_I; class Bacilli_A; order Acholeplasmatales; family Anaeroplasmataceae; genus JAEELC01. The sequence continues at coordinate 1,973 of CAVEPF010000015.1, forward strand.
TATAAATACTTAAGTATTTAAAATTTGCAGTTTTTGTTTTGTTATTTTTGTAACATTTTTAAGTCTTTATTAATTTTAAAAATAATGCTAAAATATTACACATGGTGATTATATGAACATTTTATTTATTGGTGATTTATTTGGTGATAAATCAATTAAATTTCTTGAAAAGAACCTTCAAAGAATAAAAAAAGAACACAATATTAATTTATGTATTGCAAATGCTGAAAATGTTACAAATGGTAAGGGATTATCTTTAAAAGATTATAATAGATTATCTAAATTAGGTTTTGCTTGTTTTACAATGGGAAATCATACGTTTTCTAATCGAGATATAAAAGACTATATTGATGATTCTATTGTAATTAGACCTGCTAACTGGCCTTGTGGATATGGTAGTGGTTATAAATTAATAAAGTATAATGATAAAACAATTTGTGTAATTAATTTAATGGGTAGAGTATTTTTAAATTTATCTCTAGATTGCCCGTTCTATACACTAGATTGTATTTTAGAAGATGTTAAAGCTGATTACTATATTGTTGATTTCCACGGTGAAGCTACTAGTGAAAAAGTTGCATTAGGACATGATTTTGATGGTAAAGTGAGTGCAGTTTTAGGAACGCATACTCATGTACAAACTGCTGATGCTAGACGACTTAAAAATGGTACATTATATATCACAGATGTTGGTATGACTGGGCCCTTAAATGGTGTTATTGGTAATACTAAAGATGAAATAATTAATAGATTTAGAACTGGTGTTTATAATAGAGCTGATGTTGAAACGGGAGATTTTCAATTTAATGCAGTAGTTTTAACACTAGGAGATAAAACTGAGATAAAAACTATACATGAAGAAATAAAAGATTTTGATTAATAAGAAAGGTATAATTATGAAAAGTATAAATATTGCACTTCCTGATTTAAAAAAAGCTAGAAATAGACGTAAAGAAGATACAAAGACAATTGAATATAAATTAGATGATATTAATAAAGGTTTAGGTAATGGTAAAACATATTATGTTTTCACTTATGGTTGCCAAGGAAATGAAGCAGATAGTGAAGTAATTTCAGGTATTCTTGAACAAATGGGTTATACTCTAAGTACTGATCCTTATAAATCAGATGTTGTAATTTTAAACACTTGTGCTATTCGTGCTAATGCCGAAAATAGAATTTGGGGTGTTTTAGGATTACTTAAAGGTGAAAAGAAATTAAAACCTGATATGACTATAGGTATCTGCGGATGTATGCCTCAAGAAGAAAATGCTACCGAAAAGTTTTTAAATACTTATCCTCATGTTGATATTATTTTTGGAACACACAATATTTACGATCTACCTAATCTTATTAGACAAAAATATGATTCTAAGAAAAAGGTTGTTGAAGTATTAAGTGAACAAGGTAAGATTTTAGAAGAAGCACCTAAAATTCGTCTTTCAAAATATAAGGCATGGGTTAATATCATGTTTGGTTGTGATGAATTCTGTACTTATTGTATTGTTCCTTATACAAGAGGTAAAGAACGTAGTAGAGCTAAAGAAGATATTATTAATGAAGTAATTGATTTAGTAAATAAGGGTTATAAAGAAATTACATTACTTGGACAAAACGTTAATGCATATGGTAAGGATAGATACACTGATTATTCATTTGGTAATCTATTATTTGATCTAGATAAAACAGGTATCGAACGTATTAGATATACAACAAGTCATCCTAGAGATTTTGATGATTTAACAATTGAAGCACATGCAAAATGTAAATCAGTTATGCCAAACCTTCATTTACCTGTTCAATCTGGTGATAATGAAGTATTAAAGAGAATGAACAGAAAATATACTGTTGAAGAATATTTAGATAAAATTGAAAAGTTAAGAAAAGCTGTTCCTGATATTGCTATTACAACAGATATTATCGTTGCATTCCCAGGCGAAACAGATGAACAATTCAAGCATACTCTAGATTTAGTTGAAAAAGTTAAATATGATGGCGCGTATACATTTATTTTTTCGCCTCGTGAAGGTACTCCTGCATTTAATTATCCTAATACATTAACTGAAGAAGAAAAGAATGATCGCTTACAAACTCTAATTTCTAAAGTTAATGAATATTACTATAAAGGAAACGAACGTTTTGTAGGTACTATTCAAGAAGTATTAGT
>CAVEPF010000015.1:4149-13053 GCA_963617645.1 Anaerotignum sp.
GTTGATGGTCCTTCTAAAAACGGAGAAGATATGTTATGTGGATATACAAGACATAATAAACTTACTCACTTTAAATCAAGCGATAAGAATTTAATAGGACAAATTGTAAAAATTAAGATTACTGAAGCTAAGTCTTGGTTCTTAATTGGAGAACTTTGTGATTAATTTAGATAAGTTATATAACTATTTTGAATCAGACGAAAATTTTAAAAGACTAAAAGAATTAGAAGAATACTTTGATACAAATCTAGAAGTTAAAGATCTTATCAAGCGTAAACAAGAAGTTTCTAAAAATCTTGTTAATTCAAGATTCATTGGTCTAAAAGAAAATTCGCGTCTTTTAAAAGAAGAATATGATAGCATTAATGAACAAATTTCCAATATTCTCCTATTAAATGAATATTTAGATTTGCTAGATTATTTTTATAATGAACTAAAAGAAATTACTAATTATTTAGAAGAATATATAAATAAAGGTATTAATGTTTAAGATAAAACGAAATGATATTACGATATGTAGTATCATTTTTTTAAAATAAAAATAATAATTAACTTTTGTCCTACATTATAGTTTATAATATAAATAAATATGGAGGCTAATATGGAAGAAAAAGATAATAACGAAGAAATTTTAAAAGATGAAAATGATTTAAGCATAGATTTAACTGAAGATAACAAGGTTATTAACGTTTTAAATGCAGAAGATTTAGAACCTAAAGGTTTAGATTTTGATTTTGAAAAGTTATTTTTAGACTTAAAGAAAGAGCCTAAAGATTTATTAAATTATACAGACAAAACAATCTCAAAAAATATTAGAAGTAAAATTAATAATGTATTTGCTTCTGTTTTATATAGATCTAAGATTGCTAAAGAAATTACAAATAAACTTGTTAACGAAAATCTTGTTGTACAAGGCGGTGAATCTACAGACCACCGTTCATTAAATAATGTATGTTATATGATTGGTTCTCCTCTATTAAGTGAGTTTAAAAAACATACAGATGAATATATTAAAGAAGAAATAGATATAGCTAAAGATTTAATTAAGTATCCATATCAAAATATCTTAACTACAGGCAAGGATTATAATAAACTTCATAATGAATCAATAGATTCTTATATGACAAAGTTATATAATTATTTTGCACACGACTTCTTAGATGTTTGCAAAAAACACGATACTTTTGACTTTACTAAACTGAGTGAAAAAGAAATATATATTTTATATACTTCTGTTATTTCTACACAAGATTTATTAGATAAATATACTAAACATAATGTTCCTTATTTTGAGTCAAAATTTGATACATATGAAAAACTTACTGAGTTTAATCGTATTGCAAATCTTGCAAATACAGCCGGAGTATTATTTACTGCTGAATGTTTTAAAAAGAAAATTAATACAAAACAACTTAATTTAGGATTCCATCTTGGAAATACTTTAGGTGGTAGTGATGAGCCAAACGATGAGTTTAATTATAATGTTAAGATTTATGAAAGCTTATTTAATTTTTATAAGAAACAAGAAGAAATTAAACTTCCTATTGATGTTTTCTTTGATAGAAGTGATGACGAAATTGATCAAATTTCCTTCTTATTTGACGGCTTATTTAATGATTTAACTTATAGAAATAACTTAACTAAAACTTTATATTCTTCTAATTATTTTGCAGCTTTATATATTGATGGTGTATCTTTTGAGTCAATTATCAAAAATGAACTTGGACAAGATTTTGAAAAAATGTCTAAAGATGAGCTTATGAAGTATGAAGCTAGAAAATTCATTAAATTAGTTGAAAATGGTGATAAACTTGTTGAATATGCATATATAAATACATTTAAAAATACATATACAACAAAAGTTATTCCTCTAACTTTTGATTATTCAGATAAGACAGTAAATGATCGTTATCAAAGTATAGTAAAACAATCAAAGATTAGACCTTTAAATAGATATGATAAGATTACAAATGATGTTAAAACTAAAGTAGACGGACTTAAGAAGACAAGTAAAAAATTTGCAAATTTTAAAAATGAATTACCTCACTCTAGAGAATTTAACAAAGTATTAAATAATTTCATTTTTAAATATGATGCTAGAAACGTTAACAAAGAAGAATTTAATATTCTTATGCAAAGAATATTTAAAGATGCTAAAGCGCGTGTAGAAGATAAGGAAATAGATAAAACATATACAAAAGATATAGATGTTTCTCCTGTATTTAAAAATAAAGATGAATTAAAGAGTGCGTTAAGAAGTATATCTCGTCATTTTGATTTCGGTTATTCATTAGTTTCTTATGCAACTAGAGCTGATGATGTAGAACTTACTACATCTACATCTCGTGATGCACTTAGATATTTCTTAGCTTTAGAAAATATGGATACTAAAAATAAATGTAATAGAACATTTAGATACATTAAAGCTTGTCAATTACGCGATAGTAGCAACAACAAAAGTGACTATTCACTAATGAGAGAAATAACTAATGAATTAATTAAAGATATTCTAATGTTAGAACTGATTTAAGTAAAAAAGAAGATATTTTATCAATGAATGCTAAAATGAATCAAGCCTTCTTAATTAGACAAACATTTGATGCTGATCCTGCTTATTTTAATAAGTTTAAACAAGAAGAACCTTTCAAATATTATAAGTTAATGGAAAAGTGTGCATATTACGAAAGATATTATGAAGACACAAAAATAGAATCAATGGCTTTAGCAGGATTTGTAAATGAAGCTGATATGAAAGACCCACGTTCTATTGTCTCTTATTCATCAGGAACAAATGGAATGTTCTATTCTCCTAATATTAATACATCAAGAAACTTAAATGCTCTAAATTTAGCATTCCTTAATAACTCTTACACTAATTGTTCTTTTGTTAAACTAGAACTTGATATGTCTATGTATGGAACATTTGGAACTAAAAATGATTTAGTTTATGATCATTTAAATGAAGTTTCATTAGATGACTTTATTGCTGAGGCACAAAGACAAGAGGATGAGCAACTCGCTGAAGGTGATACTGTTGATGTTTTAGACACTTTTGGCTATCTTGGTTTAAGCATACGTTCTGCAAATGTAATGCTATCTTACTATAAGAACAGTTTTGATACAACAAGAGAACTTGTGAAAGATTTTGTTAAAGACGAAAATTACAACGATTATTTCTTATCAAGTATTGCAATTAATGGTAAGCAACTTAGTGAATTAGTTAATACTTATGAAGAAACTCATGATAATATCAAATTAAATAAAATGGATTTAGCTAGTGCTTATTTTGCACATGCTATAAATGATCCTAATTCTAATATAACATTTACTAATTTAGTATTAAACGATAATCAATTAGTTGCTAAAACATCTGTCGTTAAGAAAAATTATGATCTTCTTGCAAAAAGAACTAAGGATAATCATACTGTGCTAGAAAAATTTGGTCATATGCTTGGTATGAAGTACAATGCTGATAAGATGGTAAAAGCACAAGAAGAGTCTTTAAGAAGATTTGCTACAAAAGAAAATTTAGATAAGATCTCTTTAAATTTTGAAAATAAATTTAGTGAAAACTTTGCTAAATTTAATTCAAAAATATATCTTGCTAATGTTGATGATAAAATAAATGAATTAAAGAGCATTGATCTTTTAAACAGACGTAATCTTGAAGTTGATTTAAACAATAAAAATGAAAATAACAAAATTAATGAAATCGATAATACAATAAAAGATGTTCATAAAACAAATGATTTAACAAAATAGGATTGGATTATTTAATAAAAAAGTGTTTTAAATAACTTAATATAAATGGTATAATTTTAAAAACTGAGGTTATATTATGAACAAAAATAAATTACTTGTTTTATCTATTATAATATTTACTTTTTTACTAGGTCTTACATCTTGTAAAAAAGAAGATAGCTCTGAACTTAAATTATATTCATTCTCTTTTGAAAATAATAATACTTGTTTTGTTACAGGACTTAAAAGTGAAGAAGAGAATTTAGATTTAGTAATTCCTTCTAAGATTTATAAAAACAATATAGAATATAAAGTTACAGGTATAAATGAACTTTCTTTCTCTGGAAAAACAAATATTAATACAGTAATTATACCTGATAGTATAACTGTTATTGAATCTCAAGCTTTCGCTAGATGCACTGGCCTTAAAAAAGTTAAATTATCAAATTCGTTAACTTCAATAGACGAATATGCATTTGATGGATGTACAAGTTTAATTAATATTGAACTACCTGAAAGTTTAACAAATTTAGGTTTTGGCGCTTTTAGAAAATGTTCGCAATTAACAAGTATCAATATCCCAAGTAAGATTACTGAAATTAAAAATGAAACATTTAAAGGTGATTCTAAATTAAATTATTTAAGAGCAAATGTATTAACTCATATTTATTCTAATGCATTCAATAGTTGTTCAAGTTTAAAACAAATATATGTAGAATCTGATTTATCTAATACTGTAATTGACGATAATAATGCATATTTTAGTGCTGCTAGTGTTAGTGTAGGCACAACTTACGAAGATAGTGATATTTTAAATGAAAATTATTTTGTATTTGATTTTACTTCAAACACTTGTGCTTATGCTGGCAAGAAATCATTCTTCGAAATGAAAAAAGTAAGTATTCCAGATACTGTTGACTTTTATGGTAAAACTTATAAAGTTAATCAAATCTATGATTATGCTTTATATAATGAAGATATTGAAAAGATTGAATTATCTGATAATATTATAAAAATTAATCGTTATGCGTTTTCAAACTCTAATTTAAAATCAATTAACTTTAAAAATGTTGTTCAAATTGAAATGTATGCATTTTCAAATTGTAATGTTTTAAAAACTGTAGAGTTTTCTGAGTCTACTACAACAATAGGAGATTATGCGTTCTTAAATTGTAGTAGTTTAAAGAATGTGGAATTGCCAGTTAATTTAACACAAATTAATCAAGGATTATTTAGTGGTTGCACCTCACTTTTGAATATTACAATTTTTGATAACGTTAAAACTATTCAAGCTTATGTATTTGCTGATTGTACAAATTTAAGCACTATTAATTGTACATTCTCTAAAGAAACATATGATACAATTAGTATTGATTCAACAACAAAAGAAGAAATTAAAAATGTAAGTTATATTTTTGATTATCAAATTAATACAACAACTGACTAAGGGGCTTTTTAGCTCCTTTTTATTGTAAAAAAAGGGTAAATAATATAAAATATTTATACGTTTTTATAAAAAAGGTGATTATATGAGATTTAATGAAGTTAATAAAGATTGCTTTTCACCAATGATTCAACAATATATTGAAATTAAGGAAAAATATCCTGACACAATTCTTTTTTATCGTGTTGGTGATTTTTATGAAATGTTCTTTGATGATGCATATATTGCGTCACGTGTTCTAGAACTTCAACTTACTGGTAAAGATGCAAGTTATACTGAACGTGTACCTATGTGTGGTATTCCATATCATGCATATTTAGAATATGCAAAAACTCTTGTATCTAAGGGCTATAAAGTTGGTATAGTTGAACAAGTTGAAGATCCTAAAAGTGCTAAAGGGCTTGTTAAAAGAGATGTTATAAAAATAATTACTCCAGGAACTTTTATGGAATACGGATTAGATAAAGAAAATAATTTCATAAGTTCAGTTAACAAAGTTGATGATTTTTATACATTAACATATGCCGATTTATCAACAGGAGAAATTTATTTTACAATAAATAAAGATTTAAACACTATTTCAAATGAAATTTTAAATCTTAATTCGAAAGAAATTGTTTTACCTGATGGTTTTAATGCATCAAGTTTTGATGTTTTAAAAGATAATTATCAAATTATTTTATCTATAGAAACTGATTTTGAAATAAGCGAAGACAATAAATATATCGTATTTGGAATTGAGGAAAAATATCATAAGTCTATAGGCTACTTAATTAATTATTTGATTAAAACTCAAAGAAAAGAAATTACACATTTTAAACAAGTTAATTTTTATACTAATGAAGAATATTTAAGAATTGATCCATTTACTAAAAGAAATCTAGAACTTTGTGAAAGCCTAAGAAATAAACAAAAATCAGGATCTCTTCTTTATTTGCTTGATGAATGCGAAACTGCTATGGGTAGTAGAATGCTTAAAAAATGGATTGATAGACCTTTAAGAGATATTGATACAATTAATGGTAGATTAGATATTGTAGAGGCTTTAACTAACAATTATGTAGTTAAAGAAGATATTAAAGAAAATTTAAAAACTGTTTATGATTTAGAACGCATTGTAGGTCGTATTTCTTGTAATAGTGCTAATGCTAAAGATTTAGTTCAACTTAAGCGAAGTTTAGAGTTAATTCCTGATATTAAAGAAAATTTAAAGAAATTAAATTTAGATTTAACTAATAATATCAGTGATAAGATTAATCCTCATCGAGATTTTTATGAATTATTAGATAGTGCTCTAGTTGATAATCCTCCTTTAACTATTAAAGACGGTGGTATGATTAAAGAGGGCTATAACAAAGAATTAGATGATATAAAAAATATATCTCATAATTCTAAAGAATGGCTTAAAAATTATGAGCAGGAACAAAAAGATAAGACTGGTATTAAGAATTTAAAACTTGGATATAATAAAGTCTTTGGCTATTATATTGAGATTAGTAAAGGTCAATTATCTCAGGTGACTGACGAACTTGGCTATATTCGTAAACAAACATTAACTAATGGTGAAAGATTTATAACAGAAGACTTAAAAAAATATGAACAAATAATACTAGGTGCTAATGAACGTATTATTAATATTGAATATAATTTATTCATAGAATTAAGAGAAAAAGCTAATAGTTTATCTAAATCTCTTCAGACACTTGCGCAAATAATTGCAACTGTTGACTGCTTGTTATCTTTATCTAAAGTGGCTACTAAATATAATTATGTAAGACCTACATTTAATCTAAATAGAACTGTACATATTATTAGTGGAAGACACCCTATAGTTGAATCAATTGTAAAAGATAATTATGTTACAAATGATGTTGAATTAAATTCATATAATGAAGTTATTATAACAGGCCCTAATATGAGTGGTAAATCTACTTATATGAGACAACTTGCTTTAATTGCAGTTATGGCTCAAATGGGTTCATTTGTACCAGCAAAAGTATGTGATATTATGATATTTGATCAAATATTTACACGTATTGGAGCAGAAGATAATTTAACTAGTGGTCAATCCACATTTATGGTTGAAATGCTAGAAGCAAATTATGCGATTAGTCATGCGACTAAAGATAGTCTTATTTTATTTGATGAACTAGGTAGAGGTACAGCTACATTTGATGGTATGGCACTAGCACAAGCTATAATAGAGTATGTAAATCAAAAGATAGGTTGCGCAATGTTGTTTTCTACACATTACCATGAACTATGTGATTTAACAAATAATTTAAAACATTTAAAAAATGTTCATGTTGAGGCTAAAGACGTTTCAGGTAAAATTACTTTCTTACATAAGGTGCTTGATGGTGCATGTGATAAATCTTATGGTATTAATGTAGCTTCATTAGCTGGTCTTCCTAGATCTTTAATTAAGAGAAGTTATGAAATATTAAATTCTCTTGAAGATAGTGAAAAGAAGAGAGAAAAGAACGTTAATTTATTTAATTTTAATGAATACGAAGAAACTAGCGAATCAAAAGAAGAAACAAAAGCTTTTAACTTAATGAAAAAAGTTAGTGATCTAAATGTTGATGACTTGTCTCCTAAAGAGGCACTTAATCTATTATACGAATTAAAGAAGGATATAGAATAGTATATGGGAAATATTGTTAAACTAGATGATCATTTAGCTAATATGATAGCAGCAGGAGAAGTGGTTGAAAAACCTTCTTCAGTTGTAAAAGAGTTAGTTGAAAATGCAATTGATGCGGGTGCAAATTCTATTACAATTAATTTAATTGAATCTGGTACTAAATTAATAGAAGTTATCGATAATGGATCTGGTATGTCTAAAGAAGATAGTCAAATGTGTTTTGTTAGACATGCAACTAGTAAAATTAAAAATGAATATGATTTATTTCGAATTCATACTTTAGGGTTCCGCGGTGAAGCTATTCCTTCGATTGCCTCGGTTTCAAAATTTTCACTATATACATCAAATGGTATAGAAAGTACAAATGTAAATTATAATGCTGGAAAACTTATAAGCGTAGAACCTTGTGCTATCAATAAAGGTACTCGTATTAAAGTAGAAAATTTATTCTATAATGTTCCGGCTCGTTTAAAATATTTAAGAAGTTTAAAAACTGAACTTAATTCTATAAGTTATACAATTCAAAAGTTTATTTTAGCTAATCCTACTATTTCGTTTAAATTTACAAATGATAATAAAATTATTTATCAAACAAATGGAAACAATAATATTATTGAAATATTTGGCTCTCTTTATGGCCTAGAGGTCGCAAGAAATATAATTAACACTTCTTTTTCTGATACTGGTTATAAAATTAATGCTTATGTTGCAAAGAATAGTATTTCTCGAGCTAATAGTTTAGAAATTACAACTGTTATTAATGGACGTTTTATTAAAAGCCAAGTTATTAATGAAGCTATTGTTGCTGCATACAAGACACTAATTCCTGAAGGAAGATACCCTATTGCCCTACTTTATATTGATATTGATCCATTATTAATTGATGTAAATGTTCATCCATCAAAGATGACTATTAAAATAGCTAATGAAAGACAAATGGGAGCTTTGATTACTTCTAAAATTAAAGAATTACTTGAGGAAAATAACTTAATTCCTGATACCCCACTTCAAAGTCACATACAAGGCGCAAAAAAAGAACATTTATTTGATGAAAATTTAAATATTAATTCTA
>CAVEPF010000015.1:13063-19469 GCA_963617645.1 Anaerotignum sp.
AAATAAAACGAAGACTGTAGTTTATAAAGAAATTAATAATATAAACGAAAGTAAAGTAGATATAAAAGAAAACCCTTATAGTCAAAATGAAATAATTGATAAAGAAATTAGTGAACCTGTTAAACAAGATATTAAAGAAGAATATATTCCTAAATCTATGGAATATTCAACTAAACGTATACCACATTTAAATTATATTGGCGCGATGCACGCTACATATTTACTTTTTGAGTCTGAAGACGGTCTTTATATAATGGATCAACATGCGGCAGCTGAAAGAGTAAATTACGAATATTACTATAAAATATTAGCTAATCCTTCTACTAATAGTATTTCTTTATTAGTACCAGAAAAAATAGAATTTACTAATATTGAAATGATTAAAATAGAAGAGAATATGGATGATTTTATAAAGCTTGGGTTTACGCTAGAAAAGAGTAGTGATAATTCTTATTTTATAAATTCAATACCTTCTTGGCTTCATATAGAGGATTTATCTAATTTCATTCATGATACTTTAGTTGAATTTGATAAAAATTTAAGTGAAAATATCATGAAATATAGAGATACTATATCTAAACAAATTGCTTGTAAGGCATCTCTTAAAGCAAATCATAATATAACACTTGATGAGGTTAAAACACTTGTTGAGAATTTATCAAAGTGTAATAGTCCGTTTACATGCCCACACGGAAGACCTACTATTATTAAAATTAGTGTAAATGAACTTGAAAAAATGTTTTTGAGGATAATGTAATGAAGAAAGTTATAGCTATTGTCGGTCCTACTGCGATTGGCAAAACTAAAATCTCAATAGAAGTTGCAAAGCATTATAATTTAGATATTATTAGTGCTGATAGTGTAGCTGTTTATAAAGGACTTGACATAGGTAGCGCTAAACCTACTATTGACGAGATGCAAGGTGTAAAACACTATTTACTTGACGAATTAGACCCTCGTGAACAATACTCTGTTGATACTTTTCAAAAGAGTGCTAGAAGTATTATTGAAGAAAATAATCCTATAATTATTGCTGGGGGTACAGGTTTATATGTACAGTCGGTTTTATTTGATTATGAGTTTTCAAGTAAAAAAAGAGATACTTCTTTTGAAGATAATTATAAACATCTATCTAATATTGAATTATACAATATGTTAGTTAGTGTTTGTAGTGAAGAGGTTAATAAAATACACCCTAATAATCGTAAACGTGTATTACGTGCTCTTGAAGTCTTTTATGATACTAACAAAACTATATCTAGTTTTGATGGTAAGAAAAATAAGGTGTATGATTCATACATTATTTATTTAAATGTAAGTGATAGAGATGTATTATATGATAGAATAAATAGACGTGTTGATCTTATGTTTAATAATGGTTTGCTTGAAGAAGTTAAAGGATTATATGATGCAAGAATTTATCCTAATGCAATAGGATACAAAGAACTTGTTCCTTATTTTAAGGGTGAGATTACTCTTGATTTAGCTGTTGATGAGATTAAGAAAAACAGTCGTCATTTAGCTAAAAGACAAATGACTTGGTTTAAAAATCAGATGGATACACATTTCTATGAAGTTGATTTAAATAATATTAATAATACTTTAGAAGCTATTTTTACTGATCTTGACAAATTTTTGGAGGTATAAAAATGAGAATTTATTTAATAGGACTTCCTGGTTGTGGAAAAACTACCGTTGGTAAAGAATTAGCTAAAAGTTTAAAATATGATTTTATAGATTTAGATAAAGAAATCGTTAGAAGAGAAAATAAAACAATTGATGAATTGTTTGCTGTTAGTGAAGCTTATTTTAGAGATAAAGAAACTGAAGCACTTAAAAGTACGAATGATTTAATTAATACAGTTATCTCTTGTGGTGGAGGAATTGTTGAAAGAGATATTAATAAATCACTTATGAATGGCGTGGTTATTTATCTTGATTCACCACTTAGCGAAATAGAATTTCGCTTAAAAAGTGATAGTACAAGTCGCCCTGTATCTAAAAAATTGAGTATTTATGAACTATTTGATAGAAGAAACGCAAAATACGAAGATTTTAAAACTTTTAAAGTAAGTAGTAATATAGTAAGTGATACTGTAAAACAAATTAAAAGAGGTTTGAAAAAATATGAAAAGAATTCTAGTAATTAATGGACCAAATTTAAATATGTTAGGTAAGAGACCTAAGGAACATTATGGTACTAAAACCTTAGATGAAATTAATCAAATGATTAAAGATTTTGAACCTAACTATGATTTTATATTTTTTCAATCAAATCATGAGGGCGCAATAATAGATAGAATTCAAGAAAATGATTATGATGCAATAATTATTAATCCAGGTGCTTATACTCATACTTCGGTTGCAATTCACGATGCATTAGAAATTGTAGATAAAATTATTGTAGAAGTACATTTATCGGATGTTTTTAATCGTGATGACTTTAGAAAAATTGATTTTATTAAAAGTGTAGCTTCGACTTGTATTACAGGTCTTCACGAGTATTCGTATATAGAAGCTGTAAAATATTTACAAAAAAATTTATAAGTGCTATAATATTTAGCGTACAAATTTAAGGAGACAAATTATGATTAACGTTAATGATTTAAAAAATGGCGTTGTTATTGAATACGATGGCAACCTAATGAAAATTATGGAATTCCAACATGTTCTACAAAATAAAGTAGCTTATGTTAGAGTTAAAATGAAAAATGTAAGAACTGGTTCTATTATGGAAACAGCTTTAAAGGGATCAGATTCAAAGTTTAAACTTTGTTTCATCGATCGTAAGCCTATGCAATATATCTATTCTACAGGTGATGCATATGCATTCATGGATCAAGAAACATATGAACAAATCGAAATTCCTGCTGCTCGTCTAGAATGGGAAAAGAACTTCCTACAAGAAGGTATGGAAGTTTCAGTAGAATTCTACGGTGAAGAAATTCTTACAGTTGAATTACCTGATAAGGTAAGCGCAAAAGTAGTTGAAACTACTCCAGCAGTTAAGGGCGATACTAAGACTAACGCAATGAAAGATGCTTATCTTGAATCAGGTTTCTTAGTAAAAGTTCCTATGTTTATTGAACAAGACGAAGAAATCATCGTTTCTACAATTGACGGAAAATACGTTTCAAGAGCTTAATAAGGCGATAAATTTAAAATTAAAGGAGTTGAATTTCTTTTAGTATTCATTAAAACTTCTTCGCTAATAAAAAAAGTTTTAATGATACTATAATGAACTAAATTGGATCATTTACCGGAACCGACCATGATGCTTGAAAGTAATATTATAAATACTATTCTTCAAGTAAATCCAGGTCTATTAACAATTATTATTATATTTATTATATTCTCAGCTTTTTTCTCGATGAGTGAAACTGCATTAAATTCTATTTCTGAAGCTAAAGTTAAAACTCTTATTGAAAATAGAGTTACAGGAAGTAGAAAGACATTATATTGTATTGAAAATTATGATAGGACACTTACTACAATTTTAGTAGGTAATAATATCGTAAATACTGCAATGTCTGTTCTTGCGGTAACATTCTTTACCCAAATATTTCAAACACTATCAAGTGATCAAATATCACTTGTAGCTACGATTATAATGACTATTACTTTACTTATTTTTGGTGAAATTTTACCAAAAACTATTGGTAAGAAGTGGCATGATAAAATTGCGCTTTTAGTAGCACCTATCATATGGGCACTAAGCTATATTTTATATCCTATCGTTATACCTTTTAGATTACTTCAAAAACTAGTAACAGGTAAAGCTAAAGATAGTCAAAATGGTGTTGATGAATCAGAACTTGGTTCTATTCTTGATACTATGGAAGAAGAAGGTTCGATAGAAAGCGACGAACGTGAAATGATTAAAAATGTGTTTGATTTAAACGATCAAACAGTTGAAGATATTATGGTACCACGTATTGATATGGTAGCTCTTGATGTTACATCTTCAATTGAAGAAGCAGAAGCTTTATTCTTTAAATCAGCATTTTCACGTGTTCCTGTTTATGAAGACGATAAAGACCACATTGTAGGTATTTTATACGAAAGAGATTTCTATTCTGCTTTACTAAAAAATAAGGATAACGTAGATATTAAAAATATCATGCGTAAACCTAAATTTGTTAATAAAACATTAACTGTTGACAAATTGATTCGTGAATTACAAATTTCAAAAGTTCATATGGCTATCGTAAGTGGTGAATATAACGATACTTTAGGTTTAGTTACTATGGAAGATGCCCTAGAGGAACTAGTTGGTGAAATTTATGATGAACATGATGAAGGATCAGTTAAAAATACATTTATTCATCCAATTGAAGAAAATGTTTATATTGTTGACGGAGAATGTGGAGTTGACGAATTATTCGATGAATTAAATATCGGTGATTGCCCTGACCAATCAAAAGTATCCTCATGGATTTTTGAATCACATGATGACTTACCTAAAGTAGGAGATACTACTATTTATATTGCATCTTACACTAAAGAAGATGAAGAGGGTAATTATAAAGACTTTGCTAAAAAACTAACATTTGAAATTGTTCGTATGCGTGAAAGACGTGTTGAAAAAGTTAAATTAACTGTTAGTGATGCTAGCGAAGAAGAAGTTCGCGAATATAACGAAGAAAATGAAGATTCAGATTAATCTGAGTCTTTTTTTGAAAACTAGGAGGATATTATGGTTAAAGATCATTGCCCATTATGTAAATCAAATAAACTTATGTTTATTGATCCATTTGAATCACGTCAAAAATTAAAGGGATTACTTACAAAAACTAATTTAGATGTATTACCTGAAGAAATAAAAACTATGATAAGTGTTCTTGATTTAGATAGCGAACCATCAAGTGAAGAAATGGAATTTTACGAAGAACATGGAAGAAAAGTTATGTGTCTTAATTGTTCAATGACTTACTATGAAAATGATGATGTTAGTGATTTAGAAGCACTAAATGCTAAACCTGTTAGTAAAGAAGAATATATCGAACATTTAAAAGATTTAACTGATGATCAAGCTTTTATAGATTTTATAAGTGAAAAAACTGATAATCAAACAGAATACTATTTAGAAGCTTTAGATAAGTTGGTTTTAGAATATAATGAATCTTTCGGTAAAAATAAAGAAACTCTAGTTAATTAGAAAAAACATAAAACACTTCATATAATATATGAGGTGTTTTTTTATGGATAAATATCAAATACTTAAAACATATTTTGGTTATGAAACGTTTAGAAAAGGTCAAGAAGATGTAATAGATTCAATTATAAACAAAAACAATACATTAGCTATTTTAGCTACAGGAGGAGGAAAATCTGTTTGTTTTCAAGTACCGGCTCTTTATTTTGAAGGTATAACAATAGTAATTTCTCCTCTTATAAGTTTAATGGAAGATCAAGTAAGAAATTTAGTTAAAAACAATATTAGTGCTAGTTACATAAACTCAAGTTTAGACAAATTTAAGCAAGATAAAATAATTCAAGATCTTAAAGATTATAAGATTAAAATATTATATATTGCGCCCGAAAAACTTAAAAATGATGCATTCTTTACTTTAATTTCAAATCTAAAAATTTCACAAATTGTTTTAGACGAAGCTCATTCCCTCTCTTTATATGGTCATGATTTTAGACCTGATTATAAAAATGTAGGATTATTAATTAATAAATTAAAAAGTAAGCCTGTAATCTCACTATTTAGTGCTACTGCTAGTTTCTCAGTTGTAGAAGATATTAAAAATATCTTAAAAATTGATTTAAAGATTTTCAAATTTGGATTTGATAGAAAAAATTTATTTTATTCTAAAATTGAAACTAATGATAAATTAAAAGAGATTGTTTTATTACTTAATCAATATAAAGATAAATCTATAATAATTTATGCTCTAACTAGAAAAATGTGTGAAAGTTTATTTAATAGTTTAAAAGAATTAAATTACAAGGTGTCACTATATCACGCAGGATTATCCGATGAAAAGAAAAAGACATATAACGATATGTTTTTATCAAATGAGTCTAATATTATGATTGCTACTAATGCATATGGAATGGGAATAGATAAGCCTGATATAAGGCTTGTAATAAATGTAGGATTTCCTATGAGTTTAGAAGACTTGTCTCAGCAACAAGGTCGTTGTTCAAGAGATAATAAAAAAGGTATGTGTATCTTAATTTATAACATGAAAGATATTTGGGCTAATAGATTTTTTATCAACAAGGTTGATGAAAATATAAATCTTACTAAAGAAGAAAAGAAAATTGTAAAAAAAACAAAAGAAGAAAAATTGGCAGAAGTTATAGGATATGCTAAAACTAATAGATGTTTACTTGAATATATAGTTTCTCATTTTGGGGAATTATTTATTTCAAATTGTAATAATTGCACTAATTG
>CAVEPF010000016.1:0-2954 GCA_963617645.1 Anaerotignum sp.
TGTTACTTAATTTCGTATATTTATTGTCATATGTTCAGTTTTCAAAGAACTAATTTT
The DNA here is from genome assembly GCA_963617645.1 of Anaerotignum sp. GTDB lineage: Bacteria > Bacillota_I > Bacilli_A > Acholeplasmatales > Anaeroplasmataceae > JAEELC01. Next base: position 58 of record CAVEPF010000016.1, read on the forward strand.
ACGCAGCAACTTAAGCGCGCTTTATTATTTTATCACTCAAAACTTTTTATGTCAAATACTTTTTAAAATATTTTTATTTATTTATTTTTGAGATTTAAGCTTCTTTCGAAGCCTTATTTAGTATACTCTTCTATAATATCTAAGTCAAGAAGATTTTAAAAATAATTTTGCAATTTCAATAAATGCACTTCCAAGTCTATCCTTATATTATATATACTTTTTAATTAAGAATATTTTAAAATGAACTTTGATGTAATATAATTAAATTAATATAAAGGAGCTACTATGAAAATAATAGGTTTAATTGTTGAATATAACCCATTACACAATGGTCATGTTCATCATTATAATATGGTTAAAAAATTATATCCTGATTCATTGATTATATCTATTATGTCAAGTGAATTTAGTCAACGAGGAGATTTATGCGTTTTTAATAAATTTGTTCGTGTTGACGAATCATTAACATTAGGTTCAGATATAGTTCTATCAAATCCAATATATTATTCAATGAATAACGCATCTAACTTTGCTTATTCTAATATTTACTTTTTAAACTTATGTAAAGTAGATACTATTATATGTGGTTCTGAATCATTAGATATTAAACAGTTAATAAAAATAGAAAATATTGAAAAATCATTAGAATTTAATACATGTCTTAAAGATTATATTAATAACGGTTTATCTTTTAAATCTTCATACACTAAAGCTTTAGAGCATTTTGGCTTAACTTTTAAATCTAACGACTTACTCAATTACTTTTACTTTAAAGCAATCAAAGAAATTAACCCAAATATAAAATTAGAATTTATTAAAAGAATTAATTCCGATTATAAGGATATAAATTTAAACGATTCCAAAATACAAAGTGCTACTTCTATTAGAGGATTAAAAGAAATTAGCAATTTTGTTCCTAAGTATACAAATGATGATTTTCGAGAATTTGGATTTAGAGATGTTAATAAGTTAATGCCTTTAATAAAGTATTCATTACTATTAAACAATAACTGCCGTGAAAATGTAGAGGGGTTAAATAATAGGGCTCTAAAAATTTCATTTGATAATTTTGAAGAACTTGTAAATAAGCTAAAAACAAAAAGATATAGTGATTCAAAAATCAAAAGATTTATTATTTCATCACTTCTTGAAGTTAAAACTAATAATATATTAAAAGATGAAAGTTATATTAGAGTATTAGGCTTCAATCAAAAAGGCAAAGATTATCTAAATAAAATAAAACATAATATTACAATTTATACTTCTATAAAAGAAGGCATAAATGAAGCCTTTGATATAGAAATTAAGGCTAGTAAAATATTAGATATTATATATAAGGAAGATCTTTTAAAAAAAGAAAGTTTACCACCTAAAATTATTCTATAAAATCTTGAAATTGTTGTGAAAATTTTATATTATATATACTTGTGAATTTAATAAAAGAAGGTTGATAAATTGATAAATTCTATTTTAGCCATTAGTGCTTATGAAGTTTTATTTCCCGTTGGTTTAATTCTTCTTGTTTCAAAGTTTTTTGGAGTTGTTGCTAAAAGATTAGGTCTTCCTCAAATACTTGCAATGTTATTAACTGGTATAGTTATTGGTTTAATTGCTCTTATACCATCAATTAATAACAACTTTATCACTGATGATGGTAAAGAAGGTATAGCATTTATTTCCGAATTAGGTGTAGTACTTATTTTATTTAGTGCAGGTCTTGGTACAGATTTAAAACAAGTTAAAGCTTGTGGTATATCGGCATTCGTTATAACAGTATTAGATGTAGTTTTGTGTCTTCTACTTGGTTACGTATTCGCTGGTATATTCTTTGGTTTTGAAAACGCTTGGTCTAACATATTTTACGGCGTAATATTAACTGCAACAAGTGTATCAGTAACTGTTGCTACTTTAAAAGAGATGGGTAAACTAAATTCAAAAATTGGCACTACTATTGTTAGTGCTGCTATCTTAGATGATGTACTTGGAGTTATTATCTTATCCGTTGTTTTAAGTTTATCAGGAGCTGGTGGAGCTGATTCTTCAGTACTAACTACAGATCCATTTACTAAAATGTTTGCACATATAATGTCTGACAAAGTCGCTAGCATTATGGCTGTTGTTTTACAAACAATATTATTCTTCGTGTTTGTATTAATACTTGGTTATTTAACTAGAAAATTATTTGAACATCTTGAAAAAAAATATCCTCATCACAGAAGAATTCCTATATATGGTATTGGATTCTGCTTTGTAGTTGCATTCTTAAGCCAAAAGTTATTTGGAATCGCTGACATAACAGGTGCTTATTTTGCAGGTTTAATCCTTGCAGGACGTTCTTCTACAGAATATGTAGAACGTCGTACTTCTATTGCTTCCTACATTATCTTTACTCCTGTATTCTTTGCAAACATTGGTATTTCAACAGACTGGAGTGCATTTGCTGATCCTTCATTCATATCATTTGCTGGTTTCGGTGTTGTATTTATTCTATGTGCTATTGTCGGTAAATTTGTTGGTGCATCAGTTGGTGCTAAAGTTACAGGCAATGGTTGGAAAGATTCATTATGTTGTGGTGCTTCAATGTGCGTTCGTGCCGAAGTATGTTTAGTATCAGCACAAAAAGGTATTGATGCCGGTCTTGTTGATGATAGAATCAAAATTTTCTTAATTATCCTTATCGTAGCTAGTTCTATTGTTGTTCCTTTAATTTTAAAAAGTGCATACAAAAAAGATTATATTCAAAATATGATTGATAATCATGAAAATAGCAAACAAGAAAATAATACAATTAATGATTTAGTTCATGCTCAAGAGCAAGTACAAGAATCTCATATTAATGGTTAAAAAAGGGGCTGTAAAAAAATAAACAGCTTCAAATAAACAAAAAAGAGGTTCAT
>CAVEPF010000017.1:0-6594 GCA_963617645.1 Anaerotignum sp.
ATTACTTGGTATATCATATGATTCTAAAACTCTTAAACATAATTCTAAAATTGAAATGATTAAACATTAATGATAATAAGTAATTAATATGTTATTTAATGTTTAAGACAATTCTCTAGATAATAGATTAACTAAAGAATGCTATTGACAATAAATTATAGAATGGTAGAATTGATATAGTAATTTAATAGAGTCATCAGAGAATCACGTGTGCCCTAGCACCGTATAGATTTGAAAACTATAATGTGATTGATAAGATGTCGAGTGGGCTCGGTTTATATATTAAACTGAGTCCATTTTTTTATGGAGGTTTTTATGAAATTAAAATTAGATACACATTTTACGTTTAAGAAAATGTTACTAGCAACATTACCATCAATTTTGATGATGTTATTCACATCAATATATTCAATTGTTGACGGATTATTTGTTTCAAATTTTGTTGGTAAAAATGCTTTTGCGGCTGTAAATTTGATGATGCCTGTTATTGTCATGATTGGTGCTCTAGGTTTTATGATGGGTTCAGGTGGTACCGCATTAATTGGTAAAACTTTAGGGGAAAAAAGATATGATGATGCAAATAAATACTTTTCACAAATTGTTTATTTTACTATCTTAATTGGACTTATTGTTTCACTTGGTGTATTCTTTTTTATAAAAGATATAGCTATCATGTTAGGGGCTAGTGATTATATACTTGATTATTGTGTTAAATATGCTCGTATTATGATACTTTTTGAGACAATGTTTATGTTACAAAACGCGTTTCAAAATTTATTTATAGCAGCTAATAAGCCTCTATTTGGTTTTACAATTTCTATTATTGCTGGATTAATTAATATAATAGGTGATGCATTACTTGTTGGTGTGTTTAAATTTGGAGTTGAGGGTGCTGCGATTGCTACAATCATAAGTCAAAGTTTTGCTGGTATTTTCCCTATTATTTATTTTGCTAGACCAAACAAATCAGCGCTAAGACTTGTTAGATCAGGATTTAATAAAAATATTATTATAAAATCTGCATCAAATGGTGCAAGTGAACTATTATCAAATATCTCTCAGTCCCTAGTGTCTATTGTTTATAATAAACAATTAATGTCCTATATAGGAAATGATGGTGTAGCTGCATATGGCGTTATTATGTATATAGGTTATATGTTTACAGCTATTTATTTAGGTTATTCACTTGGACAAAGCGGTTTTGTTGCTTACAATTATGGTGCAAATAATACTAGTGAACTTAAAAATATAAAGAATAAGAGTTTAACTATAAATGCAATATTTGGTGTTGTTATGCTATTAATAGTAGAACTTTTTGCTAGACCATTATCCTCAATCTTTGTAGGATATGATAAAGAATTGTTGGATTTAACTGTTCATGGATTTAAAATATATGGAATATGTTATTTAATATCTGGTTTAAATATATATACATCATCTTTCTTTACATCTTTAAATAATGGTTTAATATCTGGTTTATCTTCTTTTTTAAGAACCTTTTTATTCCAAATTATATCAGTTTTATCACTTCCATTTATATTTGGACTAAATGGTATATGGGTAAGCATGTTAGTTGCAGAAATATTGTCTCTTGGTATGAATGCATTTTTCCTTATTAAGTATCAAAAAAGATATAATTATTAAAAAATGGTCTTTAAATATTAGTGTTTTTGATTATATAGACTATTTTGTAATCACGAAGGTGTTATTGATTATTGTATTTTTAATTTAAAAATGATATAATTTTTTTAAATTGTAAAACTTTTATTTGAAAGGCAGTTATTTATATGGCAAGAGCTACAAAAAGTAAACGTAATTATAAAAATAAATTTAAGTTTGTTTGGACTAAAGAATTAATTTTCTTATTAATTGGTTTAGTTGTTTGTATTGGATTAATGATTTTCTGCTTAATTCCTACAAGACAACAAAAATTCTATTCTAAATGGCATAGTGATTCTAATAATCTTGAAACTACAAATGTATTTGAAGAAATTAGCTATAAGAGTTTAAAGAAGAAAATTGATAATGGTGAAACTATTTATGTATTCTATGGTACTGAACTTGATGAAACATCAGTTACAAACATTGGTACTCTAGATTATTACACTAATAAACATGAAAAAGAAAACGAAGCTACTCATTTTAATGTAGATAAGATTTATGTTTATAACGCAAAAGAAGCTTATGAATTAGATTCTGAAGATGAAAAAGCAGTTGCTAAATTTGATGAAAAAGAAGAATATTTCAACTCACTAAGAGATATTGATAAGAATACTGGTCTTTCAATTGAAGAAATCAGCTTAACAACATATAGCCAATTATGGATTTTTGAAGCTGGCAAGATGGTTTATTCATCTCAAACTCTATCTTCTGATGAACAAGCTATTGACCAAGGTATTAATTTTAGAACTACTTGTGTTCGTTTCTTAAGTTATTATTTAACTAAAGATGATTCTGTGAATCAATATTAATTAAAGAGATAGATTTCTATCTCTTTATATTTTTGAAGGAGTATATTTATGATCGATGAAATTAAATTTGAACTAAATAATGAATTAACTAAGTATTTTAAGAATAAATATAATAAAGATGTTAATGTTGTAGTAGAAGAACCTAAGAATCAAGCTATGGGAGATATTGCCATTCCTACATTTACTATTTTTAAGACTCTAGGTTTACCTATGAATGAAGTTGTAAATGAAGTTAAAGAGTTTATTTTAAACAACTTTAAATCAGTTAAAGAAGTTAATCCTACAGGTCCATTTGTTAATGTTGTTTTAGATAAGGAAAATGTTGGTAAATCTATTTTACTTGATGCTCATAATAATGATACATATGGTTCATCTAATGTAGGAGAAGGTAAAACTATAGTTTTAGATTATTCAAGCCCCAATATTGCAAAATCATTCTCTGTTGGTCACTTAAGAAGTACTATGATTGGTAATTCTTTGAAACTAATTTTATCTAAATGTGGTTATAAAACAGTAGCTATTAACTACCTAGGAGACTGGGGAACTCAATTTGGTATGATGATTGTAGCCATTGAAAAATGGGGTGATCTTGAAGAAATTAAAAAAGACCCTATTAACGAACTTGGTAAATTATATGTTAGAATTAATGCACTTGCGAAAGAAGACGAAAGTGTAGCTAATGAAGCTCGTGAAGCATTCCGCAAAATTGAACTTGGTGAACCTAAGTATTTAGATATGTGGAAGTGGATTAGAGAAGAATCTTTAAAAGAAAGTGAACAAATTTATAAGTTATTAAATGTTACATTTGATTCTTATAATGGTGAAGCTTTCTATAATGATAAGATGCAACCAGTATTAGATATTTTAGAAGAGAAACATCTTTTAAAAGAAGATCAAGGTGCACAAATTGTTGATTTAGGTGATGATATTCCACCAGCATTAATCAAGAGAAGTGATGGTGGTTCTTTATATATCACTCGTGATTTAGCTGCTGTACTATGGAGAGAAAAAGAATATAATCCTTCTAAGATTTTATATGTTGTTGGTGGTGAACAAAAACTTCACTTTATTCAACTTAAAGCTGTTCTTGAAAAGATGGATTTACCTTATGCAAATGATATTGAACATATTAATTTCGGTTTAGTATTAAAAGATGGTAAAAAAATGTCTACTCGTAAGGGTAATGTTGTTAAATTATATGATATTCTAGAGCAAGCAATAGAAGCTGCTAAAGTTCAAATCGAAGAAAAGAATCCTACTCTTGAAAACAAAGATGAAGTTGCTAGAAAAGTTGGTGTAGGTGCTGTTGTATTTAATGATTTAAAGAATTATAGAGCTTTAGATTATGAATTTGATGTTAATCAAATGGTTAAGTTTGAAGGTCAAACAGGGCCTTACTTACAATATACATCTGTTCGTATTAATTCAATTCTATCTGCTAATAATTATGATATTAATAATATCGATCCTACATTATTCTTAAAGAGTCATTACTTTGAACTTATCAAGGAAATTGGTGACTATAAGAAATATGTTGAAAAAGCTGCTAGTGAATATGCACCTAGCGTTGTAGCTAAATACTTATTATCTTTAGCTCAAAACTTTAATAAATTCTATTCATTAGAACGTATTAATAGTCCTATTGAATTAACTAAGAATACTAATATGGCTATCGCATATTGTGTTAAAAAGGTTATTGATTCTGGTTTAGCATTACTTGGTATTCAAAGCGTTGAAAAAATGTAGTTATGCTAACATTAACTATTAGAAAAGCTAAAATAGAAGATATTGATAAAATTCTTGATATTTATGACTTTGCTAGAAATTTTATGATGCTACATAATAATCCTAGTCAATGGTCTAATAATTATCCTAATCTAGATACAATAAATAGCGATTTAGATAACGATAATTTATATGTTATTGAACATCATAATACACTTTGTGCAACGTTTGTTTTCTGCATTGGTAGTGAGCCTACTTATGAAGTTATTTCAAATGGTAATTGGTTAGACAACTCCACATACGGAACTATTCACCGTGTTGCAAGCAATGGGACTATTAAAGGTGTATTTAGTGCTATTGTTAATTTTTCATTGAATATAATACCACATTTAAGAATTGATACTCATCCTGATAATATTGTTATGCAAAATGCTATATTAAAAGAAGGATTTATTAAATGTGGTAATATCTTCGTACGTGATGGATCTTTAAGATATGCCTATGAGAAAATAAATCTTAAGTCTTAATTTATAAATAACTATTTGAAATTTATGCTTTTAATGTTAAAATACATTAGCAAGATTATTTGTTATTAAATTTAATTTAATATATGTCTCCACTTGATATAAGAATTATAAAGTCTTAATATTATTAGTGGAACTAGACAAGCTCTGATGATGAAATTGGCAAACATGTTAGACTCAAAATCTAATGCTAGTGATAGCTTGTGGGTTCAAATCCCACTCAGAGCACCAATTGAATATTCGACCTCTTAAGCTTCCTTAGGAGGTCTTTTTCGTTTCCTAAGGTTTATTAATTGGGTTACAGTTGCATTTAAAGAATTTCTAAAGAAGAATAATCTAGACATATAAGATTCCATGATCTTCGTCATACTTGTGCAACAATGCTTAGCCATACTGGTGTACCTATGGAAGATATTCAAAAGTTCTTAGGACATTCAACTATTACAACTACTGAAGGAATATATGCACACTTTGATGATACACAACACAAAACAACAATAGCTAAATTATCTGATTATTTAACTAATAAGACAGAAGATGATAAGAATGGGAATGTTGTTAAGAAGGTGAAAGATGCTGAAAAATAAAGAATTTATCTTTAAAATAAGTAAATTTTTGATAAGATAGAAGTGTGATAATTATGTACCAATATTTGAGGAGGCTCAAAGGAGGTACTTAGTATGATCGATTATCACAAAGCCACATTAGACAAAAGAAAAACAGGTTTTCTTATTAGAAAAGCTATCATTGATTCTAATTTAACGATTGATCAAGTTTCATTCAACTTGGAACTTGCTTCTTCTAGAGTAATTTATGAATGGATGAATGGAACAAAACTTCCTACATTTGAAAATCTTGTAAATCTTGCTCTAATGTTAAATAAAAAATTGGAGGATTTCGTCGCATTGCGATGAACCTCCTTTTTTGTACTGATGGTACATTTTTAAATTAAAGAAATTGAAATATAATAAATATAGTAACGGTGGTTCGTTTACAAGGTTGTTAAAAAATGATAAAATAAAACCGATACATAAGACAGGTTCTAAATCGTTTATTTAGAACTTTACCTATATGGGATGTTGGAACTAATAATATATTATATATATTTGAGGTAAACCAATTGTTAAGAGCAAAATTCTCAAGAGTGGTATTGCCGTATCTAAATACAATTAATCTAGAGGGTTATTGGATTAACTGGGATGATAATGGCTTACTGCTATTATCATTTTTTTGTTTAGGGAGGCTACTATGAAGAAGAATAGTAAGACTATTAGGAAAGATTACTCAAAACTTGATGATGGCGGTACATCTCTTGCTTACTATGGCATTTTAATGAAGAATGGTAGAACTAGAATTGATACCAAAAGATATAGAAAGTTTTTTGAAATACCTGATAAGAAAATTGAACATAGAGATACTGTTTACTATGTTCCTACTAAAGTTCATAGAAATGAATATTTTTGCAATCGTTTCTATGATTTAACTATTTCTTTAAAAAATCAATGGAATAGTGAATATTCAAGAATGATCAAAAACATCAAGACTCCAAAGGAAGTTGAATCAGATTCGCTAGTTAGTGGTTTAGCTGATGGTGTTTTGGAATACGATGAAGCTTGTATGAATGCTACAATACGCAAAATGGCTCGTGAAGCTGACTATGACTATCTTATTAAAACAATATATGCTCAATTTTATCAACAAATGATGTCTCAAATTGATGCGTTAGCTTTAAAAGTACTTGTTGAGAATGGATATAAGAATAATAAATTTTCGAGAGAAGAATTTGATACTTTTATTCAAGGAAAACAAAAAAAGAACGACTCCATTTCGTTTTTTGATTATAAATTTTATTATACTTACGACAAGGCTTACAA
>CAVEPF010000018.1:0-10112 GCA_963617645.1 Anaerotignum sp.
TCCATACTTAAATTATACTACAAAAAGAGGTTCACTCCCAGATTTAAGTCTGAGTTTGAACCTCTTTTTTGTTTATTTGAAGCTGTTTATTTCTTTACAGCCCCTTTTTTTAAACACATACTTATAATAACTCTCATCTAATCTTGTCATTTATTATATCATACCGAAAAAATGGCGATTTTTAACTATAACGATGCCGAAAAAATGGCTGTTTTCCCGTTTTACGATGTTGAAAAAATGGTCATTTTAGTTTTTATGCGTTTAATATTTAAGCGGATTGCATTGCCAAAATACATTTTCAAAATTAAAAAAAGATATTAATTATTTCTAACTAATATCTTATAAATCTTATTTTAAAAGTTCATTTACAACTTTAATTAATTCTTCATCTTTTGCATTCTTAGCAAAATATTCAATAAATGAAGGTCTATTTAAAGCATTTAAAACTAATTCTCTATCAATTTCTTTTAGAGATTCAGTTAGTGGTTTAAATGTTTTAGTCTTAACTACATCAAGAATCTTTTTATTTCTTTGTTCAGGTTCTCTTCTATCAGCTGGGTATCCTTGGCCCTTTTCACCCTTAAATAATTGTTCAAAACAATATTTTAAGTTTAATTCTGCACCCCATCCAAAACCTTTAGCAAATGGGAATGAAGCTGCATTTCCATCATTAATTTGAGCAAACATATATGCATCAGATGGATCAACAATAAGACCACAGTTAACACCAGGGAAAGCATTACATGCAAGCATAGCACCACTACCAGTGCCACAACCTGTAACTACAAAATCACATGCACCACTATTAATTAGAACTGCAGTTAAAATACCATTTTGAACATAAGTTAGTGACTTATCTTCACTACCAAACATACCTAAATTATAAACTTCATGTCCTAATGGTTCACATACTGATTTTAATGTGTTAAACACAAGTTCATTTTTACTTGCTTGCGAATTTTCATTTATTAAAACAATTTTCATATTTACTCCTATTTTTTACACTTTATAGCTGCATCAATTAAACCAACAAATAGAGGATGAGCTCTATATGGACGTGATTTAAATTCAGGATGGAATTGACAAGCTACATAATATGGATGATTTTTAAGCTCTACAATTTCAACAAGTCCTGTTTGTGGGTTAATACCGCTTGCAACTAAATATTTTTCTTCTAAAATGTATTTATATTTATTATTAAATTCATATCTATGTCTATGACGTTCTTTAATAATTTCACTATTATATAGTTTTCTTACAACACTGTTATCCTTTAAAGAACAGTCATATAAACCTAAACGAAGAGTTCCACCTAGGTTAATACCTTGATATTGATCAGGTAAGTAATCAATAATTCTATAGTTTGTATTAGGGTCTAATTCACTAGAATTAGCATTTTCTAAACCAAATTCATTTCTTGCATATTCAATACATGTTAATTGCATACCAAGACAAATTCCAAGGAATGGAATATTGTGCATTCTTGCATAATTGATTGCACAAATCATACCCTCTGTTCCACGTTCACCAAATCCACCTGGTACAAGTAATGCATCGTTATTTTCAAATACTTTATGCACGTTATCGCTATTTATATCTTCTGCTTGAATAGCATTAATTGTAACATGAGTATGAGCATTATATCCAGCAGCTTTTAAAGCTTCATTAACTGAAATATATGCATCTTGTAATTCTACATATTTACCAACTAATGCAACATTAATGTTACCATTTAATGTTTTTACATCATTGATAAAACTATTCCAATTAGATAAATCAGCACTAGGTGCATCAATATGGAAATGTTCTAATATAGTATCATCAATGTGTTGATCATGTAATTTATTAACTATTTCATAAAGAATTGGACAATCAACAGATTCAACAACAGCTTCACTCTTAACATCACAGAAAATAGAAATTTTATTCTTTTGTTCTTCTGTTAAGCTTACTTCACTACGTAATACAATAATATCAGGTTGAATACCAATACCTCTTAATTCTTTAACAGAATGTTGAGTTGGTTTTGTTTTTATTTCTCCTGCCGCATGTAAATAAGGAACTAGTGTTGTATGAATATATAACGTATTTTCATACCCAAAATCTCTTCTTGCTTGTCTAATAGCTTCTAAAAAAGGAGTAGATTCAATATCGCCAACAGTTCCACCAATTTCTGTTATAACAATATCAGCATCACTTACACGTGCAGCTTGAACTAATTTATCTTTAATCTCGTTTGTAATATGGGGAATAACTTGTACAGTAGCGCCTAGATATTCACCTTTACGTTCTTTAGAAATAACAGAAGAATAAACACGTCCTGTTGTAATATTTGATTCTTGTGATAAATTCTCATCAATAAATCTTTCGTAATGTCCAAGGTCTAAATCAGTTTCTGCACCATCATCAGTAACAAAAACTTCTCCATGTTGATATGGTGACATAGTACCTGGGTCAACATTAATATATGGATCAAACTTTTGCATAAAAATCTTTAATCCGCGTTGTTTTAAAAGTCTACCAACTGATGAAGCTACAATACCTTTACCAAGTGAAGATACTACACCACCAGTTACAAATATAAATTTAGTATTTTTCATTGAAATGAACTCCTTATTCGTTTTTTTTTTGCAATAATTTGCAATAAAAAATAAGTAGGGAGCGTGCCCTTATTGATTATACAACAATGAGCATATTCCTACAAGTTTATTTTAAAAAAGAAACTTATATAAATTAATAACTATATCTTTTGTTTCTTATTATTTATGTATGAAACCCCTGTCAAGATAGAAATATTAAATTTTTATTAATATATTGATATAATTTACATAAGGAAGGTCTTTTTATATGACTATCGAAGATTTTTTCAGTTATAATTACGTTGCTCTATTTAGCATCGTATTTATATTTATAGCATTAATACATAATAAAGGACTTGTTAAAAGAGATAAAGTCTTATTTTTAATTATTGTAACGCTTGAATTATTTGAATTTGTTTTTTTTAATCTCGAACGCGTTGTTTCACATGAAGGAATGCCAAATTATTGTATTGTTCTTAGAGAAATATTTTCTTCTATTGGATATTCTATAAGACCATTAATCATATTTTTTGCGGTTAAAATAATATATACAGATGATAAATCGAAGTGGAATTTAATACTTTTAATACCAGAAGTTATAGTTATCTTCTTTGCATTCTCAGTATTTTTTACTGACATATGTTATTCATATACTTCTAACAATGTATTTATTTCTGGTCCCTTAATCTATATACCACCTGTTGGAATTGGTTTTTATTTCCTTGTTATGATTTTTTTCTTTATAAAGAAAAAAGTTTTCCATCAAGCAAAAGAAATGATTCAACTATTTATTATTTCTATATTTGGTATAGGATCAATGTTAATTGATATGTTTTTAAATACATCAATAAGTCGTTCTTCTCTTGTTATTGCAACTATACTTTGTTTATACTGCATTCAAAACTTCAGACTTGTTGAAAATATAAATTTACTTGAAGAAAACGAAATATTAAAACAAACAATTAATCAATTAGAAATTGCTGAAGATGAGCTTAAAGTAAGTAATGCATCCACAAAAAAGCTTATACAATATTGTCTAATGCGTATTTATCTCTTCATAGAATAAACGTTTTAGAAAATACATTTACTACAATAAAAACACAACCTCAAATTGAACAATTAAAAGTTGATAATACTGATGTATTTGATAGAAATATTAAAAATATAATGAAATTTTTATCAAAACCATCATATTACCAAACTGTCGTTGAATTTCTAACATTTAACGATATAGATGAAAGAATGAAAGATAAAAACTATATTTCTTATGAATTTGAAGGAAATGTTCATGGATGGTGTCGTATAGTTCTTTTAAAAGAAGATTATGTAGATAATCATATATCAACAGTTCTTTTTGGTGTTCAAGTAATAGATGCACAAAAGAGAAAAGAAAAATTCTTAACTGATTTAGCTAACACTGACCAATTAACTCAAATATTAAATAGAGGTGCTGGTGAAAAGTAAGTTGAAGAAAAACTTAAAAATAATAAATATGGTTTATTTGCTATTTTAGATTGCGATCACTTCAAATCTATTAATGATAATTACGGACATAATGTAGGTGATATGGTAATTAAAGACCTTGCCAAAGCACTAACTTTAGCCACTAAAAAAGAAGACGTTGTATTTAGACTTGGTGGAGATGAATTTGCATTATATATTGATGATATAAAAGACATCAAAAAGGCAGACGAATTATTCAAAAAAATAACTTCTAATATTGATAATATTCATATACCTGAACTAAAAGATAGAAAGCTTTATGTATCAATAGGTTTTGCATTCGCATCAGAAAAAATTAATCAATTTGATGTTATTTATAGTCAAGCAGATTCAGCAATGTATGAATCTAAACTTAAAAAAGGTCATTCAAGAACATTTAACTAATCCGCATATGAAATTATGCGGGTTATTTTTTTATTAATAAATATCATTAAGTAAAAAGACTATTTAGCCTATGCTAAGTAGTCTTTTATATTTATTTTAAATTTAAATTGTGTGTGCTCATGAATGCTTCTATTTCATCAACAGTTTTTAAAATTTCTTTCGATAAACATTCACATCCGTTTTCAGTAATCAATACATCATCTTCAATACGTATTCCAATATGTTCTTCTGGAATATATAATCCTGGTTCGTTTGAAATAACTGAACCTGGTTTTAACGGAGTATAATCACATAAATCATGGCAGTCTAATCCTAAATGATGACTAACACCATGGAAATAATATTTAGAAACTTCTTCAGGCTTAGAAATTAAACCAATACGCATTAATTCTTCTTCATAATATTTAACAAGAACTTGATTACATTCTCTTGTAGTAATACCTGGCTTCATTGTCTTAAACATTAATTCTTGGCCTTTTAAGACAATATTATAAATTTCTTTTTGTCTAGGACTAAATTTTCCGTTAACAGGGAATGTTCTTGATATATCAGCACAATAATGATTGTTTGTAGCACCTAGATCAAACAATATTAACGAATTATCTTCTATTATAGAATTGTTAGCACTATAATGTAAACAACATCCATTAACACCTGATGCAGCTATAGTATCAAATGAATATCCATCAGCACCATGATACTTAATTTGTTGATCAAAATAACTTTCAAGTTGATACTCATACATACCACTCTTAGCATTTGTCATTAAAGCTTCAATACCATACCTAGTAATATGAATAGCTTTTCTTATTTCATCAATTTCATTTTCACTCTTTATAGTACGTGCATGTTTGAAAACATCTCTTCCTTGTTTAATATTAACATAAGGATATTTTTCTTTTATAGTTTTAGCATATGTTTCAACAAAACTTAAAGTATCATCATCTTCAACTCTAACAAAATCTAAATATAGATTTAAATCATTTTGATAATAACCTTTAATGAATTCATTAAATTCATTAATGTATTGAATATGCTTAATACCCGAAATTTCATAAGCTTCTTCTTTATTTAAGCCTCTTCCTACCCATTTTTCAGCAATTGGATCATAAGGTTTAATAAATAAAACATCATGTTCTTCATCATTAAATTTAGTTATTACTAAAATATCTCTGCTTTCATTTATTCCACTTGCATAGAAAAAATTTCTATCAGGATCATACTTGTTTTCTCCTTCTTTGGGTGCAAAACTAATTAAAATTGAATTTGGTTCAAGATATGACCAAAGTTTTTTTCTATGATTTATAAATTCTTCTTTATTTAACATTAGAATACCTCACTAATAAAATAATATACCTATTAAAACTTAAAGTCAAAGAAAAAGCCCTAAGTAAAACTTAGGACTAATTCTCCATGCATACCACCAAAACGAGAAAAATAATTAGGGAGAGAATAACAATGTTTAAGATAGTATACATGGTAAATGAAAAAAATTTAATTTATTTTTGCTTGCTCTTACGAGCATATTAATTATCACATAATTAATGGATAAAATCAATAACTATGTTAATTTTATAGTTATAAAAACATAAAAAAGATTTAGCGAAATCGCTAAATCTCATCTTTTATTTAAGTGGCTTTAAAACTTTCTTACCACACATATATGGTTGTAATGCAGCAGGAACATTAATTGATCCATCCTCATTATAATTGTTTTCAATAAGCGCAATTAATCCACGGGGAGATGCTACTACAGTATTATTTAATGTATGACATAAATGTGTTCCTTCGTCATCTTTATAACGAATACCAAGTCTTCTAGCTTGAGCATCACCTAAAGTTGAACAAGAACCTACTTCGAAATATTTCTTTTGACGAGGAGACCAAGCCTCAACATCGCATGACTTAACCTTAAGGTCAGCTAAATCACCAGTACAACATTCAAGAGTTCTTACAGGTACATCTAGACTTCTAAAGTAGTCAACAGTTAATTTCCATAACTTATTATACCAATCCATTGATTCTTCAGGCTTACAAACTACAATCATTTCTTCCTTTTCAAATTGGTGTACTCTATAAACTCCTCTTTCTTCAATACCATGAGCTCCAACTTCTTTTCTAAAGCATGGAGAATAAGAAGTTAATGTTAAAGGTAATGTGTTTTCTTTTAATATTTGACCTTTAAATCTACCAATCATAGAGTGTTCACTTGTACCAATTAAGTATAGATCTTCACCCTCAATTTTATACATCATATTTTCCATTTCAGCAAATGACATAACGCCATTTACAACATCAGAGTGAATCATGAAAGGAGGAATACAATATGTGAATCCAGCTTTAACCATGAAATCTCTTGCGTATGCAAGCATAGCTGAATGTAACATTGCAATATCGCCGATTAAATAGTAGAAGCCATAACCACTTGTTCTAGCACTTGCATCTTTATCAAGTCCGTTGAAACGTTCCATAATATCACCATGGAATGGAATTTCATATGGTGGAACAACTGGTTCACCAAACTTTTCATTTTCAACATTAAATTCATCATTTTTACCAACTGGAACTGATTCATCAACAATATTAGGAATTACATACATCTTTTCAAGGAATGATTTATTTAAATTTGGTAACATTTGATCAAGTTCATCAATTCTATGAGCATATTCATTAACTGACTCTTTAACTTGATTAGCTTCTTCCTTTTTACCTTCGCGCATTAATTTACCAATTTCACTAGATGCTTTATTCTTTTTTGCCTTAAGTCCTTCAACTTCAGTCTTAATCTCTCTGATTTTCTTATCTAGTTCAATAACTTCATCAACTAATGGTAACTTTTCATCTTGAAATTTTTTCTTAATATTTTCTTTTACAATTAGAGGATTTTCTCTTACAAATTTAATATCTAACATTTTTAACTCCTTTATATAAAAAAGTCCCTAAGACTTTTAAAATCTTAAGGACGAATAATTCGCGGTGCCACCTTAATTCTGATATATAAAATATCAGCTCTCATTTATTCTGTATCGTAGAAATACGTTTACCTCAAAAGTAGATTCACTAAATATATCCTAACTATTTTCACCAACCATAGTTTCTCTAAAAGTATTCAATCTAGTTACTTTTCTTTATCATAGGCCGACATAATTATATATTATTTTATTAAATCTTTCAATAATTATAAAGTATCTAATTATTGTTTTTTTGTTTTAATGCTGCACTTATTAATTCCGCTGGCATTGAAGAACTTTCGGGGCTTGTAATTACATAATATTTAGTAATACTATTATCTTTAAAGTAAATATATATTCCAAATCCATAATAATAATGTATATAGTCTTGATAAGAATATTCTAAAGTTAAATAGTATGTATCATTTTCTTTAATATATGATTTTTTGCAATTTGCTTTATTAAAAGTTTCTATTTGAATTGATTCAACATCATCACGTTTTAAAGTTAATGGCAATGTAGCCGTACCACTATATAAAAATTCATTATATGAAAATGTATTAATAACTTCAGTATTTTTGTTTTCTACATCAATAAAACTAATACCATCAATATATTTTGTAATATAATCAGAACCGGATGTTTGAAAAATCAATTTTGTAATTGTTATATTACTAGATGAAGGAGTATAAACAGCACTCATGTATGCATAAGAATAAGTGTATGTTGAATTATCTGAATAAGTAATTTTAAAATCAGAAACAGAAATATTATCATTTAGTGCAATTAAATTTACTTTATTAAAATCAAATTTTTTATCCTCAGAATATGCAATAAAAGAAAGTTCTATTTTTGAATCATATTTACGAACATCATCACAATTAATTATTTCAAATGTTGATTCTTCTTTCTTACAAGAACAAGCGAAACTTAAAAGTGAAGTAAAAAATAAAAATATTATGAGTTTATTTAATCTTCTTATCATAGTACGTAATCTCTCGCTGTTTTAGCTATATAAGTTCCATCAGAAAAGAATAAAGTTTGATATTTATAAACAATAATCTTTACATCAAATTCTTTTCTTGTATTTTCTATTTGGTAAGTTTTTCCCCACCAAACCTTTTCTTCAACTGATTCACCTTTTACTAAAAAATAGTCCCCTACTGTTCCTAAACATATAGAGCAATCGTCAGGAACATTATATTTATTTAGATCATAAGTTAAATTAACAGAAACATTATATTCATATTGTTCACTATATTCTGTTGTCAATGCAGATGAATAGGAATTAACAATTTCAGAACTATTAGATAATTCGGTGTTTTCAACGCCAATTTTTACCGAATAAGCTGAAGAAACAGCTTTAGAAACTGCTTGTGAGAATGAAACACAATATTTTTTAGAAAATCCAGAAGACTTAGTATAAGTAATAGAAGTAGCTGTACTATAATCTGTATCATAACTAAGCTTTTCTTCTTGATAAAACCTTATGCTATCAGATTTCAGATAAACATGTTCTCTATGACCTATAACACCAACTTGCCACCAATCTGAATAGGATTCAAAATTATTTTTTATAATGTCGTATTTATTTTTGACATAAGAATTATTATTAGTATTAAATGCAACTTCTTTAGCTTCTGAAATTTTAGTTACAAATAATGTTAGAAAAATAATAATAATTAAATTCAATATTTTTTTCATAAAAATTCCCTTCTTTAAATAAAGGTAGTGTTAATAGCTATGACTATCCAACTATTAATTATTAGTATATAAGTACTAGTTAATACATATTTTATAGTATTTAACAAAAAAGATAGATCATTATAATATATTTGTATTGAATATGTAAATCAAACAAAAAAAATAAAAGTGTACAAAGGAATATAAATTAGTAATTTCAATTATTATTAACACTATTAAATAGAATAGTTATATTTAATAAGTAACAGTGATTATTCATAATCGTTAGATGTTACGTTCTTAATATCATTTAAAAGATTAAATGAAATAGTAAATGTAAATAACCGGTTCAAATAAGTATGTTATAAAAAATTATTAACTAATTATTAATATCAAAATCTTGCTAATTTCTACAACTTAAGTCTCAAATCTAAAAATCACATTGTAGAAAATATACAACTATAGATATATAAAAAAATCTATAAAGTAAAACTTAATGTCTTAAACAATTATGAAATCTTTTCGTATAGATTATTAATATTAAACGATACAAATCAAAAAAGCTACACAAACACAAGTCAAAAATTTAAAAAATAGATATTTCGTTAATTTATGATAAATGAGACTATTTCTTAAACTTTAACAGATTAAACATAAACTAATTATATAAAAATATATAATTTTAAATGATTTATATCGCTCTATTAGTAATGGTCTATTTTAACGTATCAAATATTTGCGATGGTCCCAAAGAAATATCTTTGTTTTTTCTCATAGTTTTTAAAAATAAAAAAATTACCATTTTCATAGGTTATTTGACACTACCTCAAATATTATACTCTTTTAAAATATTACAATCAATAAATTTTATTTGCATTTGTATATTCATTTATTTCGACATTTCTATAAAAAAATGCTAAGTTTAAATCTTAGCATTCAAATTAAAATATTAATTTTTAACTTATTTATTGCTGTTTTTACGTTCTTTAAATGCACATACTATAGTCAATAT
>CAVEPF010000019.1:0-13223 GCA_963617645.1 Anaerotignum sp.
AAGTTAATACTACTTTAGGTAGAGCTGATATTGTATTTATACCTAAAGATAATAACCATATTCCTATGATAATAGAACTTAAAGTTGATTCAACACCAGATGAAGCTGTTAAACAAATAAAAGAAAAGGAATATGTTAATACATTAGGATCATATAAAGGTGATGTATTACTACTTGGTATATCATATGATTCAAGTAGCTTAAAACATAGTTCTAAAATAGAAATAATTAGAAGATAATTTGATTTATTGTTAATTTTAATTTTTTTAAATAGTATGAAAATTAGCATTGTTATGTCTTATTTATGATATTTTGTCTAAATAACTATAAAAATTATTGAATATAGAAATCAAAAATATTGACAAAATAATTTTTAAGTTTTAAAATACGTGTGAGGAAATATATATAATTTGGCAAAACTAGAGAAATCTAGTGACGCAAAACTATAGGGCCTTATTAACATGGTAGCCAGTTGCATTCTTTACTAATAAGGGTGCAGCTTTTTTTATTGAAAGGTGGTGAGGCCGTGAATAAAAACTTAACATTTAATAACATATGGACAAAAAGAAGAATTATCGGTTCCCTTCTCGTATTTTTCTTCTTACTAGCTAGTATTATAGCTCTTGTCACATATTACGGATTAAATGTTGGTTCTTTTACTATCTCAGTAGCAGATAATCTTAAAACTAAAGAAATATTTATCTCTAAGGATTCGAATCCTGATAATATTAGCGATTCGCGTATAGTTTGTAAAGCTATGGCAAAAGCACAGCCTCAATCACTTACAGGTATAAAAACTAGCTATGTTAGAAACTTTGGAAGTAGCGAGGAGAATGCTGGAGTTTATGGTGAATATATTCCTAATAATAATTCATATATAGGCTACACTTATTTTATTAAGAATAATAGTGATGAAACAGTTACTATCGATGTATCTATGAACATCGAAACACCATCTAGCAAAGCTAATGAAATAATATGGGTTTGGTATTTCGCAGAAAGTACTTCTGAAACAACTTACGAAGACGGAAGTTATGAAGAGAAATTAGCAAACAATGGCATAATATATCATAAAGCCGATAGCAAACAAACTTCTACAAGTATTGAACAATACGAGAATTATTCAGAAGATGGATATAACATTGAAGAATTCCTTGATAGTTCAACAGTATTTTCCTCAAGAAGAAGTAATGAAACTAATAAGAAAAATGCTAGTTACATTACTTTAAAGAAAAAAGAAGTATACAAATGTACTGTTATTTTGTGGGTTGAACAATTTGACCCAGACGGTGAAGGAGATACAAGTGAATTAGTAGGTGCTAAATCTAAGTTTAATATTCAATATACTCTTCATTCAAGTGAGGATGATATAGATGAATAGAAGACAGAGATTAGTAATATCCTTTGTAACACTAATATTTCTATTTATTACTTGTATAACAACTACATTCGCATGGACTATTACAAATGCACGTGCATATCTAGCTAATGTTGAGGTTGAGATTAGTGCCGGCGACGGTATATTAATCTCAGTTAAACCTAACACAGGTTTTAAATCAACATTAAGTGAAGAAGAGATATGCGAGAGCATAGTAATTAAATACATGGGATATAAATATGTAGATGATTTACTTGTTGATAAAGATAATAATAGAGTTGATTTAACAAGTAGTGATGTTTTAAACAAGTTTAAGGAAATTAAACTTGAAACTACCACAAGTTGTGACGGAGTTAATTTCTATGACTTTAATGGTGAAAAACAAGATCCTACAGGAGCTAAATATGTAAACTTTGATTTATATTTCAAAGCTCTAGAAAACGAAGAAGAAAGTGATACAAATATTTTCTTCAACTATTCTAGATTTAACTATGATGAATCAAATACACTTGTTAAACAAACAAGAATTCTTACAGGTGAAGAAGATAAGATTATCTCAACAAATGATACTACTAAAGCTAATTACTTTAAAGGTGATTTTACTACTATAGATTCTCTAGGTAATAAAAAAACTGTTTATAAGGGCGAAGAAGGCTTTGAGTTATATGCGGCAAATGCTGCAAGAATGTCTACTACATGTGTTGAATTTGATACAAGTGTTACAAAGATATATGAAACAAATATAGGACTTGGATCTTATGCTAGTGATTTAGATAGTGAAAAATACAAAAACAGTATGTATCTTGAAGCTTCTTATTTAGATAAAAATAAGAGTGCTAGTTATACATACTTGACATCTATTAATAATGGTCTTGAAGTTGAAAGGGCTAAGGTAGCAGTATCTGATATTCCTTTCACTTATAAAGACTTTTATACTTACGAAGCTGACCACATCGTAAGTATTAAGAAGGGGCAAATTAAATCTGTTAATTTTAGTGTTTGGTTAGAAGGTTTAGATGCTGATTGTTTCGATGCAATTATCGGTTCTAGTTTAAGAATTGATTTAGCATTTACAACTAAGAGTCAAACTATGTATGAAAAACTAAAAACTATTAATTATCATTCAAATAGTGAAACGCTAAGTTTATCATATTACGATTATGATAAATTTAATATATATCTTCCTCTAAACGGTAAAGACGCAGAGTTTATGGGTTGGTATACTGATGAAACTTATACAACATTATTTGATTTTAGTAGTGTTATTGATAGTTTAAATACTAACTTTGATGTCTATGCTAAATGGATTTAATAGGGGTCAACAATATACTTATAATAGTATAAAATATGAATAAAAATTATTAACTAATAAAGATCCATATATGTATGTGTGTATATTATATACTTTTATATTTATTAAAATGTGTATGGTATATATATATATATATGTATGGAGGTAAAAAATGAATAACAAATTATTAAGAAAGTTAACGTTAAGTGCTGTTACTCTAGGAGTAGCTGCTGTCTCATTAACTACAACTACATTTGCTTGGTTTACAACAAACTCTACAGTTACTGCATCAACAGTTCAAGGTAAAGTTTCATCTAGCGGAGCTAATATGCTTGCTAAAACTTGGGCTTATGATGGAGCTCAAAAGGAAGTTGCTGTACAAGGTCAAGCAGGTAAAAGTACTTACACTACAGTGACTGGAGCTGACATTTATTCTGGTTTTAGTGCAACTCCTGTATTGCACACTACAGCCGCAACTAATTCTTTAGTTCCTGTTCAAGCTAAAGTTACAACTACAGGTCAAGAACCTAATCAAACTAAAACATATAGTTTTACTAAAGCTAAAGCTGTTGCTGATTTTACTGAAACTGCAAATGATGGAGACTACTTACACTATGAAGTAATATTTGCTATTAGCGATCTAGAAGCAGCTACTTACACTGTAAGTGCTACATTCACGGGCTTTACAGGCGGTCCAGGTACTCAATACTTATATGTAGCTGCTGGTACAGGTGCTTTAGCTCAAAAGACAATTTCTGTCAACTTACTTGATGTATTATCTTGTAGAGTAGAGTCTAGTGTTATTACTAATAATACTACTACTTTAGGTGGTTATGGTATTAGTGATAGTGAGACTAGTAAGATGGTTACAGGATTCACTGCAAACGACACTACAGCTAGTACTAAGTTCTATAGATATAAGGCTGAAAGCGATAAGGTTAATTGCTTTAAGACAGATGATGCTAGTAAGACTGAAGAATTAGAGGGCGATGCTATTACATATTACAATAATGTATATGGTAGAACAGGTGCAAGCGGTTCAGCTACTGCTCCAATAAGCAAACCAAATAGTGGCGTTGCAACTTATGAAAATACAACTTTAGCACCAGTAACTACAACTACTCAAGGTGACAATGGTACAGATACAACTACAACTACTAACCCTAGTATCAACCTATTCAAAGTTACAGGAACTGCAAATGCATTAACAAAAGCATACGTTAAAACTGATATCTATTTCTTTATAGATGGATGGGATAACCAATGTTTTAATGCTGTAGGTGGTTTATCTCTTAGCGGTGGTACAATTAACTTCTCGTTAACAAAAGGAAATTAATAAAAAAAATATATTAGTTAGTCAATTATTCATTTCTTTATAATTACATTTAATAATTAAAATATATTTATATATATGGAGGAAATTATGAATAATAAGATTTTAAGAAAATTAACTTTAAGTGCTGTTACTTTAGGTGTAGCTGCATTATCTCTAACAACAACTACATATGCATGGTTTACAACTAACTCAACAGTTACTGCAAAAAATGTTTCAGGTACTGTTCAATCTAGTGACGTGTTAATGCTAATAAAGAATCCTGCTTCTTGGACTGAAGCTCAAACAAACGCTACAACTACGCCTAAGACTGCTGTTTATACAAGTGTTAACTTTGCAAAAGAAATTACATTAGTTCCTGAAAATACTACTACTGCTCTTCAACCAGTAGCAATCAAACAAGCTATTGGTTCTGGTGTTGCATTCACAGAAGCAAAAGATGATCATACATTCTCTGAAACATCAAAAATTGCAAACTATGTACACTACCAAGTAGTTATTGCTCTAAGTAGTTTACAAGAAAACACAACTTACGATGTTAAAATGACTTTACCACAATTAAATCAAGATATACAAAGTCAATACTTAGTTGCAAATGCTGGAAACCATGCTGATGCAGCTGCTGGCAAAACTTTAACATTTGGTGTTTACGATGCTCTTAGCATTGGTATTAAAAATACTATTGTAACTTCTTCAAATAATGGTAGTTATGGTATTACTACTGCACCTACTAAAGATGCTTCATTTGTAAGTCAAAGTGATGCAAGTGGATACTATCATGCTATTACTGAAACAAGTGCAGGCGATGCTAAAGGTGATGCTATCGCATACTACAACAATGTATATGGTATCAGTTCTGTTGTTTTACCTACTGATTATGCTAATTACTATTCAGGTGCATTATACAATCAAAGTAGTTCTAAAAGTGCTGAAAAGAAATTATATAGTATTACTGGTGTTACAGAAGCAGTAATTGCTACTGACTTATACTTCTTCATTGATGGTTGGGATTACCAATGCTTCAATGCTATCGGTGGATTAAGTCTATTTGCTACTGGTGGTACTGATAACGGTGTAATTAAGTTTGAAGTAGCTCCTCAACAAAATAGCTAACTAATATTTATCTATTAAACTAGGGGTTAAGTAAAACCCCTAGTAAAACTATAAAAAATACATTTCCGGGAGGAAATTATGAATAATAAAATCTTAAGAAAATTAACACTTAGTGCTGTTACTTTAGGTGTAGCTGCATTGTCTCTAACAACATCTACATACGCTTGGTTTGTATCAAACAAAGACGTAACTGCTTCAACTGTTTCAGGTACTACTAAAGTAGCTGATTCAAACATGTTGATAAGTACTAAGAATGCTGCTAGAACAGGTTACACTACTGCTGCTAAGACTTGTGACTTAACTTCAGTTGATGCAGACGTAAAACTAGTACCTGTAGAAGCTTCTAGCACAACTGGTGATGATGGAACTATTACTCCTTCATCATTTAAAAAAGCTAAAGCAGATACTACTGGTGACTTTACTGAAAATGCAGCCGCTACAGATGTACTTCACTATGAAGTAATCTTCTATATGTCCGATCTTGCTGCTAACAACACCCTAACTGCAAAGTTTAAAGGTTTTGATGGCGGAACTGGTACACAATATTTACTTGTTGATGCGTCAAGTGCAGATGGCGGCGCAAAAGCTGGCGATACAATTAGTGTAGATCTACTTGATGTATTATCTTTAAGAGTAGAATCAAAAGTTTTAGCACAAAGTGAATACAGTGCATATGGTATTTCAGATACTATAGCAGACGATGCTCAACCTACTATATCCGAAAATACTACTAAGTATTATAGATATAATAGTGAATCAGATACTGTAAAAGTAGGTAATGCAAATAAGGCAGCTGATGCTCTTACATACTACAATAATGTATTTACATCATCTACTGCTAGTCGTCCTAATCCTTATAAACCAACTTATGAAAGCACAGTACTTTCAAGTACAAAAGATAATACTTTATATAATAGTATTACATTATTTGATTTAACACCAAAAAATGGTGGTGTTCGTAAGGGATACGTTAAAACTGATTTATACTTCTATATTGATGGTTGGGATAAACAATGTTTTAGTGCAGTAGGAGGACTAGGTATTACTGCAGGTTCTATTGAATTTAACCTCCAACCTAAAGCAACACAATAAAAACTATAAATAAATATTTTTGAAAGGAGGAGTACTATGGATTATTTTACTAGAAAAATGTATTTTTCAATAATTGCTTCTACATTAATAATTATAACTGCTGCTACAACGAGTTACGCATGGTACTCTTCTAATCAAAATGCTATCGTTGATAGATTTAATATCAATATTTATAATTCAGATGATAAAGAAAGTGAATCACTTAAAATATCCATCACAGGAGAAGAAGATGATTTTCACCAATATTTAACTGAATATGAAATTAAAAGGGCTGTTTTATATAATAAAATAGGTGTTAGTGAAACAAACAGTCTAGGAAATGGGAAAACTAATCAATCTAAATTAAACATAGATAATATGTTTAATAAGATTGTTAAATTAAGTAGTGCAACACCTAGTGTTGACACAAATTACAAAGTAGATCTAACAAAAGGATTTACACGTTTTGATTTATCTTCAAAAGGAGAAGAAACTACAGATGATATTATCTCTTTTGATTTATATATTGCTGTAGAAAATGAAGGTACATATGTAACTGAAGGTACTAATGTATATATTAATAGTTACATAGAAAATGATATTGAAACAAATAAAGTTGCTACTTCAAGTGATATAACTTGTAATTTATTAACTAGTTTACCTAAAGGTGGTATAGATTCTATTACTGGTAATGCATTAGTAAGTGAGAATATGACTAGCTTTAAAGTAAATGCTGTGAATGCTCTTAGATTTGGATACACTACATTTAGTGCACAAACTAAAGGTAATGTATATGAATCAAGTTCTAAGATTAAAGAAGACATTTATGCATTAAGCAGCCAAGATGCTTCATGCATTAATGATGTTTATAATTTTGGAGGACTAGACGGAGACAATAATGGATATAATGCAATGCTTATGTATTATAAGTCATTACATCCTGACTATGATATAAGTAATATAGTTCCTGACTATATTAAAAATAGAAATGATAAATACTTATATTCATCATCCTCTGATAAACAAATTATTACAAAAGATTTCGGGTTAAATACAAAAACCATGATTAAAGTTAGATTTTATTTTTGGCTTGAAGGCTGGGATGCGGATTGCTTTAATTCATTAATAGATGCTAAAATAGACTTTAGTATTTATTTATCAACTATACCGTATTTCAAAAGTGAAGAGTAAAAATACTTGAACATATTGTAAATTAAAAGTAAAATTAATATATAGTATGAAAATCTAACGAAGGAGAATTTATGGAAAACGAAAAAAATGTAAAACAGTTTAATCCACTTTCTATTTTAAAGATATGTGGAACTGTTCTATTTTATCTTATAATATTGCTTATCTTTCTTGTTAGTATAGCTAATATTAGAGCTGGAAAAGAAGAAGATGGTATGCCAAATATATTTGGTAGAGGTTATTTAAACGTTGCTTCTACATCAATGGAAGGTAGCCAAAGTGATTCATTTAAACAAAATGATATGATTGTTGTAAAGAATTTAAGTGAATCTAAACGTAGTGATGCTATGCAAAACCTTAAGGTAGGAGATATCATTACATTCTATGATAAGAGTTTATCTTCTACTAAGAAGTTAAATACACACAGAATTGTTTTAATTAATAAAGATAGTAATGGTGTTATTCAAACTGTTTATACTATGGGTGATAAATATTCAGAGAATACTATGAAAACACTTTACTATAATGGTGAGTATTCACTAACTAAGTTTGAAGAAACATTTGGAGATTTAACTAAGTTAAGTAACACGCAAACAATTGATCAATTACTTAGTGGTGGAAACTTACAAGAAGTAAGTGCTTCTAACATTCGTGGTCTATATATAAAGACTATAAGTGGTGGCGGTAAAGCTGAAGGTTTAATTAAACAATATGGTATTATTGTTGTATTCTTCTTGTTTGCATTCCTAGTATTTGAAATTTATATGTTCTCTCGTAATGTTATAGCTTATAAGAAAGCTAAATACGAAGAAACACATGCTGATGAAATTCAACAACAAAAAGATGAAGAACGTAGGAAACTTAAAGAAGAACTTATGAAAGAACTTCTTGAAGAAGAAAAAAAGAAAGAAGAAAATAAAGATAGTAATCAAGAATAGTATTACGAGAAAGGGGTCATTATGGAACATTTTGCAAATTATTATATTGAATTTTTGCAAAAGTTATGGACAAACATCAAAGAATTAATCTGGGGAAAATTAATAGGATTTTGGATTCAAATTTTCTATACTGATCCTAAAGAATATTTTGAACAAATTGGTTCTTATGCTAAACAATGGTCTGGCATTGAATGGGTAGCTTTTGTAATCATATTAATTATTGATTTAACAGTTTTAGTGTTGTTTATTCTTTGGATTGTTCAATTATGTCGTAGATACTTTAGATTTAGAAAGCGTGAAGTTGAAAAAGATGAACTTGTTCAACAAGTAGCTATTCTAAATAAGAAAGTTATTGAATTAATTGATGAAAAGAATAAAATTTTAGCACTTCGTGTTTCTCAAATTGGAGGAGGAAGTGTTGAAAATAAAGCTAGTGACTTAAGAATTAAAGCTAAAGACACTAAGAAACAAGTTAAAGGTATTGAATCTAGATTTACTAAACTTATTCAAGTTGATGAAGAATATCAAGGTCAAGCTGAAATTACAGTTATTAAACCTAACGATATGTTAGACTTACAAGGCTTAATTGATAGATTTATTAAGTTTAGTGCTAGTCAACTTCACTTATACTATACTAAAGATATTATCGCTAGATTCTTCTCTGGTTTAGCTACAAGTAAAGTATTAATTCTTGAAGGTATTTCAGGTACAGGTAAAACTTCCCTACCTTATGCAATGGGTAAGTTCTTCAATAAAGAAGCTTCAATTATCTCTGTTCAACCTTCATGGCGTGATAGAACAGAATTACTTGGCTATTTCAATGAATTCACTAAGAAATTCAATGAAACAGATTTCTTAAAGAGTGTATATAGTGCATCTTATACTGATAAACCAGATATTATCGTACTAGATGAAATGAACCTTGCTCGTATCGAATATTACTTTGCTGAATTCTTATCAGTAATGGAAATGCCAGATAAGAGCAGTTGGAAGATTGACTTAGTTGCAGAAGGAACTAATGATCCTAAACAATTAATTAATGGTAAAGTATTAATTCCTCAAAACTTATACTTCGTTGGTACAGCTAATAAAGATGATTCTACATTTACTATTACAGATAAGGTTTATGACCGTGCTATTCCTATTGTAATTAACAATAAAGCTGATTATATTGATGCGCCTTACACAGAAAGCGTAGAAATATCATTTGAGTATCTTGAAGAATTATTTAAGAAAGCTCAAAGTGAATTAAGTATCTCTAACTTAACTCTTGAAAACTTTAAAAAGGTTGATAACTTTGTTCAAGAAAAGTTTAAGATTGCATTTGGTAACCGTATTATGAAACAAATTAATCTATTTGTTCCTGTATATATGGCTTGTGGTTATAGTGAACTTGAGGGTTTAGACTACATGTTTGCTAATAAGATTTTACGTAAGTTTGAATCTTTAAACCTTGCATTCTTAACTAATGAACTTGATATGTTAGAAGAATTGTTAAAGAAGTTATTTGGAGACGATTCATTTAAAGTATCAATTGAATATATTCATGATTTAAAGAAAATGATTTAATAACCTGAGGTGATGACTATGGACTTAAAGGATGAAGATTTGATTTTTCCAAATCAAGAAGATTTATCTAATAAGGACGTAGTCTCTTTTTATAATTCTTTTGATTCCTTACTTAAGATTATTGAAAACAATAGTGCTTTAACTAAAGATTTATCTAGTTTAATTAAATCTGGTAAAAAGACTATCTATAATAAACAAATAAAGGAAACTAAAGAGTTTGAGACTGCGTTCTTAGATACTTTAGAAGCTGCATATCCTGCATTTTCTAAAATAGCTAAAAACCCTAAATCTTCAATTAAATATGAAGAAGACATTGTACTTGTTGAAAAAGCTAGAAAGATAAACGGACAAACCGTAAAACATTTGTCTAGCCATTCTGAACTTGTAAGAGAAGTTAAAGAAGATAATGTTATTCCTTCTAAGATTTTAACTAGTTTTGCTGAAGAAGATTTAGCAATATATGAAAATAGAGTTTATAAAACATTAGTTAATAATATTGTTAGATTCTTAACTAGAAGACAATCTATGTTAGAGGATGCACTTGAAGCTAACCAAATTGATGAGATTAGCTATAACAATGTGCTTGATTTAACTACTAATGATAAAGTTGAATTTAACTTATCAATTAAAGTTAAAAAAGGATTAAATAAAGAGAGTAATACAGGAGAAGAAGTTTTAAGAAGAACTGAAAACTTACTTACTGCTTATAAGTCGCTTAAATCTACTCCATTTATGAAGAATTTAGCTAAGGCTAAGGATGTACATCCTCCTCTAATGAAGACTAATATTATTTTACACAATGCTGATTTCAAGATTGTTTATAATACATGGATCTTTATGGAACGCTATTCTAGCGTTACATATAATATCGGTGTTCATGATGTGGATTTTTCTAATGATAAACAAGTTGAACCTAAACTTGATTCTCTTTCTTTAGTATTATTAAATACATTAATGTATCACAGACATAGTAATGTTGATAAGATTGAAAATAAAGATATTATTGATGCGACTCTAATAAACGAAACAAAGAGATACGAAATTGATATGAAAGCTGGAGTAGTTGATGGGGATGATTATACATTCTCTGAAATATTCCTAGAAGAAGCTAGAAAGTTAATTGATGAAGAATATGCATCAAGTTTAGCTAAAGGTGTAACTAAAGAATTATCTATGCGTGAAGCTATTCGAAAGATGCTTAAGATAACAAATCAAATGTGTCCTGTAGCTTTTGAATATAAAGATGATGATTTAGATGAGATTGGTAAAGACATTGATGTATTAATAGCTGAAGCTGAGGAAAGATACGAAGGCTTAAAGGTTTTACGTGAAGAAAAAGAAATTGACCTTAATAAAACTATTAAGGAAGAAGACGATGCACTAAAACATCTTGAAGAACTTAGAAAACGTAAACAAATTATTGAAGATCAAAAAGAATTTGACTATATTAGAGAAACAAGTGAAGCTAGAAAACTTGAAGAATTAGAAGCAGCTAAGGCTAAATCTGAGGCATTCCTTCATCAAGAAGAGTTAAGACTTAAACTTGAAGAAGAACTTAAGAAACAAGCTAAAGAAAAAGAAGAAGCTAGAGCTCGTTATGGTTTACATAGCCGCCCTCATGAGAGAAAAGAACCTAGAGAACGTGTTAAACTTAGATTCTTTGATACAACTAGTGATTTTGTATTAGACTTATATAATGGGGAACCTTTAATTAACTTATATTCAAGACGTGATTACGCTAACTCTTCACGCTTAAGTACAAACGATGTATACGCTCATCTTGAACAAGAGCGTCTATACGAAGAACGTAAACGTAAAGCTGAAGAAGATGCCTTCTTTAAAGCATTTAAGTATCGTAATAAAGAAAGAATTAAGCACAAACATGATAAAGTATCATTAAATATTGCTTATGAAGAGTCTAAACTTTTAAGTGATGGCAAGTCTTTAAACTTATTTATGGTTCCTACACGCTTAGATATTGATACAATACCTAATCAATATAGAAAAGTTGAACCTATTATTATTGAACCTCGTGTTTATGATAGATTAGTAGGTATGAAGAAAACAAAGATTAGTTCTAAGCAATTAACTGATGAGGAAATAGATCGTTTAGATACTAGAAAAGTAGTAGGAAAACAAAGAACTTTAGTACAAAAGAAAACTAAAAGGTAATTATGAAAAAGATAATTAAAAGTATTATTACTGCTATTTTATCAATAATAATTATAATTCTTGGATATTTTATTGTAGCTAACATTGTAGCTACTAAAAATAACTCCATAGCTACATTCTTTGGATATTCAATATCTTATGTTCCAACAGGATCTATGGAACCTACAATTAGTTCTAATTCAACAATTATCTTTGATCAAAATTTTAATTATGATAATCTAGAAATAGGCGATATTATCGTTTATTATAATGATGAAGATAGTGTTTATGTAATTCATAGAATAATTGAAAATACAGATAGTGGTTATGTTACTAAAGGCGATAATAATCCTATTGCTGATTATAAAAATAATTCTAGTGAATATTATTATGTTACTAAAGAGAATTATGTTGGAAAATATAAAACTACAGTAACTGCTTTTTCTCTTAATACAACTTTCTCAAAGGTAATGGTATTTTTATTGTTATTTGGTTCTCTTGGTTTTATATTAGTAAGTGAAGTATTTGGTATAAAAAATATAATAAAAGAAAATAAAACTACTAATGTAGAAGAAGATAAAGAAAAACTTAAAAAAGAACTTTTAGAAGAAATCAAAAAAGAACTAAAAGACAAAAAAGATTAGAAGACGGGATAAAATCTCGTTTTCTTTTTATATAATAGTGATTATAAGGAAATATATTATAATTTGAATATTAGAAATGATTAATTTTCTATGTGCCTTAATAGTTAAATTTATTTTGATAAATCTTATTTAATCATAAAGAAGTTAACACTACATTAGGTAGAACTGATATTGCATTTATTCCTAAAGATAATAATTATATTCTAGTGATTTTAGAACTTAAGGTTGATTCAACTCCTGATGAAGCTATAAAACAAATAAAAGATAAAGAATATGTTAATACATTAGGATTATACAAAGGTTATGTGTTACTTCTTGGTATATCATATGATTCAAGTAGTTTAAAGTATAATTCAAAAATTGAATATATAAATAGAACATGCTAGAGCATTGCCTCTAGCTTTTACTTTCATAATGATTTATATATTGTTTCAAAAGTAGAAATAACTTTTAAACTATGCTAAAATAAGAGTAAGTATTTTTATATAAGTAGGTGATATTGTGTCTTTATATTTAAATCAAGATAATAAAAGATTTGAAAGAAGTC
>CAVEPF010000020.1:0-7426 GCA_963617645.1 Anaerotignum sp.
GATTTAGAAATGCCTATATATAAAGCATTACCTAATTTGCTATTTAGAACAAACGCAAGTGAAATTAATGGTATAAGTTTATGTATTAATGGAAAAGCTAATAAAGTTAGTGATTTAAATTTAAGCAATTTTAAATTAAATGATGAAACAAATAGTAATGCGTATTTAATTAATTTAAGTGATGTTATTGTATTAGACGGAATTTACGAAGTGTTTTTAAGTTATCCTAAATATAAAAAACAATTATTTCATTTAAAATTTATTTATTTAAAAGATTTTAATTATACTTTTTTAAATAGTCCTTATATCTTTAAAGAAGAAGCTACTATTGAATTCTCTTCTAAATTTAACTTTAGCGAATTATCTGACTTAAAAACAAAAGATTCACTAAAAAAAAGTGTAGATAAAATAATTTATACATTTAATTTCTCGGAAAAACATGTAGATAACGACACATATTGTCCTTACGTTAGGGATAGATATTTAGACTTAACATATAAATTACAAAATGAATTAATAACTATATCTTTCTTAATTCCTGCGCTATTCTGGAAATTTGAGGCTCGTGATACTTGGAATGTGCTAAAACCTAGTCGAATATTACTTAAAGAATTAAATAAAAATAAACAAAAACTATATGTAAGTGGACCTTTTAACTTTAATAAAATATATATTAATGCAAGTGATTCACTCGATATTAGTGATGAGGAAAACGAAATTAGGTGTTTAAATTTAAGTAATCCTTATTTTGACATTAGTAAAACTTATAATTGGTTTAAGGAAAGTGAAAATTCTGAATACTTATATTTAAATATAAATAACATTCGTATCGAGTTTGCCAAAGTTATTTGTAAAAGTGAATTAAAATCTGTTAATTTAATTGCGGATTTAAATAATAATTTATTAATTGGCGA
This sequence comes from Anaerotignum sp., assembly GCA_963617645.1. Lineage (GTDB taxonomy): Bacteria > Bacillota_I > Bacilli_A > Acholeplasmatales > Anaeroplasmataceae > JAEELC01. Next base: position 915 of record CAVEPF010000020.1, read on the forward strand.
AGTTGATATTCTAGGAAATGAAACATATACAGTTACTGTTAAGCATGACGAGCAAATAATTTGTGAAGATAAACAAATAATAAATAATAAATTTGAAATTGAAACTGATATTCAAAGCGGATATTATTATATCTATGTTTATGAGGTTTTAGAAAATAATAGTGATTCTTTTGATATTGATGTATCTAGTGTTTTATTAAACACAAGGCCTATTATTAAACAAATTGTAAATATAGAAAATATAAGTAATCAAAAAATAATACTTAATGGATATAGTGATAAGAGTCATAAATATGAAGGTATTAAATTTGGGGACCAATATTCAATCACACATTTTAACAAGACGTCTTTTGATTCTTTAATTGAAGAAAATATTTTAACCCTATATCAAAATGAAGTTAATTTATACGGAATTTGGGATGAATCGATTGATTATACTGATTTTACTTTAATGAATTCGTTTATATGGTATAAAGCTAGAATAAATGTTTCTGACTATAGACTATGTGATGCACTTGTGATGTTTACAAATAAACTTGATTTAAATTCAATGTATATTTTTGTACGTGATGAGTTTGACGAATTTGGCTCTATTACTATTAATTCTAAAACGAATAAGATTGTAAGTGCTTTTGAATATAAAAGACTAAATAAAGATGTTAAAAAATATTGTCACATGTTCTATGATGATTTATATTATTTTAACATTTTAGTTGAGGAGGATAAAAATGGCATTTAATATAATTGATGCATGCACTGATATATCAAATAAATATAAATCGTATTTAAAAACTATGTTTGATATAAAAGATAGTGATTATAAGGAATTATTAAATCAAAGATTAAAAGATGATAAGATTTTTGAAAAAGGCCCCTATCTTGATGTTACTAATTCCTTTTCTAAAGGAAAAAGTTTAGAGAATTTGATAGAAGAAGGTCTAATATCTAGTGAATTTAGAAAACTAGATAAACTTTATAATATTCCTAGTTTGCATTATCACCAAGAATTTGCTTTAAGGAAGGCTATAAACAAAGAAAACTTAATTGTTTCAACTGGTACGGGTTCAGGTAAAACTGAGTGTTTCTTATTACCTATTATTAATGAACTACTTAGAGAAAAAGAAGAAGGGACATTAAATGATGGTGTTAGAGCTTTAATAATTTATCCGATGAATGCACTTGCAAACGACCAAATTGATAGACTTAGAAAAATGTTTATTGATTATCCTGATATTACTTTTGGAAGTTATACAGGTCAAACTAAACAACATGATAAATCAAGTGCTACAGAAGTGGGTGCAATTGATCAATACATTACGTTAAATGGTAAAAGAATAGATGAGCCCCGTTTACAAAAACCACTTCCAAACGAAAGATTATCTCGTGATGCAATGAAGGAGAAGCCCCCACATATTCTAATTACAAACTATGCAATGCTTGAATATTTATTAATACGTCCTCAAGATAATGTGTTTTTTGACTCTAAAAAAGCTAAAAATTGGAAATTTGTTGTATTAGATGAAGCTCATACTTATACTGGTTCAACTGGTATTGAAGTTTCTATGTTAATACGTCGCTTAAAGGCAAGACTTAATAAACAAGATTTACAATTTATTTTAACAAGTGCTACTCTAGGTAATGAAAAATCTAATAAAGAAGTAGTTGAATTTGCTAATAACTTATGTTCTGTTAAATTTAGGGAAGAAAATATAATTCGTGCAAAACGTATAGAACTTAAAGAAGAAAAAACTTTATATAAGTTAGATACAGAGTTTTATTCTTTTGTTAAAAATTTAATAGATGAAGGTTACGAAGAACAATATATAATAAACGAAATTGAAAATAAATATAATTTTAATATCAATGATAATAATTTAAGTGAATACTTATATGATTTACTTATTTTAGATTCTACTTTTTGGTTAATTAAAAATTATTTAACTAGCCCTAAAAGTCTTGAAGAAATAAGTACTTATACAAATTTATCACTAAGAGATATTTCAAACTTTGTTGATGTAGCTTCTAAAGCTAATAAAAATGGTTCTAAATTATTTGATTCTAGATATCATATGTTCTTGCGTGCAACAGAAGGCTTATTTATTACTTTAGCTCCTCATAAAGATTTATTTTTAAATAGAAAAGATGTTGTTTATTATGAAAACAATCCATATAAGGTTTTTGAGGCTGTTACATGTAAACAATGTCACTCTTTATATTTAATTGGTTATATTGAAGATAATCATTTAGTTCAAAGATCGAACAAAGATCTTGACGAAATAAGAGAAGCTTATTATATAGGAAAAACATATAATGATACTGACTCTGATGACCCTTTAGATGATTCTCATCTTGTGATTGAAAAATATGAGTTATGTCCTCATTGTGGATTCATTAGAAGTAGTAAGCTAGTTCATAAAACATGTTGTACCCACAATGAAGCTGATTTTATTACTCTATATAAAGTTAAAACTAGTGATCTAACAAGCGGAAGAGTTACTAAATGTGTGTGTTGTGAAAATGTAAACCGTTTAGGTATTTTAAGAAGTTTCTTTTTCTGGTCAAGAAGCCTCAACTGCAGTAATTGGAACCTCTTTATTTTCTAAATTACCTAGTCACGAGAAAAGAATAACTATCAAAAAAATAGATAGTGATGGCTTTGACATTGATGAATCAGAGACACAAGAATTAGTATCACGCGCTAAACAATTTATCGCATTTTCAGACTCAAGACAAGCTGCGGCTTATTTTGCAAGTTATTTTTCTATTTCGTATAATTCTATTTTATATAGTCGTATAATTAAAAATGAAATTGATAAATTAAACACTAATTTAATTGATGTTCCAATTTTTGCTAAAGATTTAGAGGTTGCGTTAGAACGAAATAAAGTTATACCTTTTGATGAATACTTATTATCATTAAAGACAAAAAGTGCTTCAAGATTTGACTATAGTCGTGTTGCTTGGCAAGCAATACTAAAAGAATTTGTGGATGCTAATTCTTCAAATTCTTTAATTGGTTTAGGCTTAATGGGTCTTGATTTTAATCCTAATTTGAAATTTGGAGGGCACAAAAAATATAGCTTATCTGAAGAAGATGTTAGAAATATTTGTATGGTCTTTGTAATGTCTATGTTGCCTGACGCTAGTATGTATTATCCTAAAAATTTAACTAAGGCTGATAAAGAATTTTATACATTTAATGGTATTGAATTTAGTTATTTAAGAGATAATCACGGGGATTACATCAAATCATTTATACCTATTATGGATCATATGACTAATAAGAGGTTAGAATATCTAACAAAAGTTTTAAAGAAAAATAATAAGGATATTACAAAAGAAGAATCAAAGAAACTTTTAGGAGAGTTTTGGGATGCGTTCTTTGCGCCTAACAGAGAAAATAGAGCGCAAATAATGTTTAAGGATAATGAAGGACATTATAAAGTGAATGTATCTAATTTAGTTATAAGTAAAAATAAAAAAGTTTATTGTTGCAAAAAATGTAACAAATTAACGTTCTATAATGTACGTAATGTATGCCCAAGTTTCCACTGTGATGGAGAGTTAGAAGAAATAGATGTGGAAACTAAATTTAGAGATAATCATTACTTTAATTTATATCACAATCTTCTAATTGAACCTTTAAGAGTTGTTGAACATACTGCACAGTTAGATAAAGAAGAAGCTTATAATTATCAAAATTTATTTAAGGATCAAAAAATTGATGTCTTAAGTTGTTCAACTACATTTGAAATGGGTGTTGATGTAGGTGACCTTGAAACAGTATTTATGCGAAATATGCCCCCATCTGCATCAAATTACGCTCAAAGAGCAGGACGTGCAGGTAGAAGTATAAAATCAGCAGCTTTTGCACTTACATTTTGTAATAAGTCAAATCATGATTTCAATTACTTTGACAATCCAATTCAAATGATTAATGGTATTATTGAACCTCCTCATTTTAAGATTGATAACGAAAAAATTTGTATTAGACACTTATATTCTTCCTCATTATCATTCTTCTTTAAACTTCATCCCCAATTTTTCAGTACAGCTAAACGATTACTTGAAATAGATAACGAAACTAACACATCAGGCTACATTGAACTTGAGAAGTTTTTAAGGAATGATTCTAAAGAAAGAGATAAATTGAAGGATTATTTATATGATTCTATTCCTCTAAGTCTACACGAAAAATTTGAACTTAATGATTTTGGCTGGGTTAATTTCTTATTTGGAAAAAATAATATAGAATATCCAAGTCTTTTTGATGTAAAGGAACACTACTTAAATGAACTTAATGCACTTCGTGATGCTTATATAAAAGCTAAAAACGAAGGCAATGTAATACAATATGCACTAAAAAATCGTATTAAAACTTACGAAGAAGAACGTATTATAAGTTTCTTATCAAGAAATAATATTTTACCACGTTACGGATTTCCTGTAGATACGGTTGATTTAGAAATTAATACTAATACTAAAGACAACGACCTAAGTGGGCTTGAATTAACTCGTGATTTATCTATGGCAATTTCAGAGTATGCGCCAGGATGCGAAGTTGTTGCAAATAATCGTCTTGTAAGAAGTGAGTATATAAAAAAGAATCCTGGTTTTGACTTAAGAAAGTATGATTTTGTAGAATGCCCTAATTGCAAAACATTAAACGTTATACCAAGTGTAGGTAATTTAGATGAAAATAAACTATGTAGATGCAAACAATGCAACATAAAAATAGATAGTAAAAAAATAAAAACTTTCCTAATTCCTGAGTTTGGTTTTATTGCTAGCGAAAAGATTGAAAAGCCTTCCTTAATAAAACCTGAAAAAACATATCGTACAGAGGCTACTTTCTTTAGCTATAAAGATACAATTGATGAAACTAAATATAATGTGATGAATAAAGAAGTTATTGTATCACAAATTAGTAATGATGGTGAAATGTGCATTTTAAACACAACTGATTTCTTTGTTTGTCCTTATTGTGGTTATGCTAAAGAAAAAATAGATAAAATAGGTCCTTATGTTAAATTTCTAGTAGAAAAAAATCATAAAGATCCTCATGGTTATGCTTGTAAAAAGGATGTTAATCTTGAAAGATATTCTTTAGGTTATAAATTTAAAACTGATGTTATTCGTATAAAAATTAAATCTCCTTTACTTTGCGAAGGAAAAAAATATGACGAAGCATATACAATTTTACAAGCTTTAATATTAGGTGCATCTAGAGTTTTAAATATTGAAGCTTCTGAGATAGCAGGATGTCTTCAATATTATAAAGAAAATGATAAAGATAATTATAGTTATATTTTATATGATACAACTGCAGGTGGTGCAGGACACGTGAAAAGGCTTAATGATAAGGATATGATTTCACGTCTCTTAAATAAGGCTTATGAAATAACAAACGGATGCCCTAGTTGTGATAAGGATTCTTCATGTTATTCATGTCTAAGAACATATCATAATCAAAAATATCATGATATTATTAAACGTAGTTATAAATTATTTAAAAAAATAAATTTTTAGAGCTGAAGTTAATCTTCAGCTTTTTTAAAATAGAAAATGTATAGTTTAATTGTTTGACTTGATTTTTTACTAATGTTAAAATATTTATAAATTATATTTTTATGGAGAGTAACATGATTTATTGTAGAAATTGTGGATTAAAACTTAGTAATTTTTATAAATATTGCCCAGAATGTGGTATTGAAGTGAAAAAACTTGATTTTCAAAATATGGATTTTACAGATTTGAAATATGATTATAATAAGATGCAAGTTTTTGATGTTTGTACTCTTGAAAAGTATGGTAAATCTAGACAAAGAGGTATTGGTTATATTTTAATATCAATCCCTTTAATGTTCATATTAGTAGGTTTTATTCCTTTTTTCATGGGTTTATATTTAATTAAAAATTCTAAAGATAAAGATATTTCTAATTTATTTAATAAACAATCTAATAGAATAACTATAGGAATGAACATTCATAGAGTACGCGCAATGATGGCTTTTATTGATCCTGTTAGTGAAGGATATATTAATAATCTTAATAGAGATTATTATATTTCTTATGATACAAACTTTAAACATAAAAAAAATAAGGTTTATGAAAGTTTTATTTTAAAATTTAATTCTAAAGGGAATTTAATAAAAAAAGAAAGAACATTTATACAAGATTAAAATATTTCTAAAAGGGAGGTTTAAAAATGAAAATATGTCCTAAGTGTCATTTAGTTATGGAAGATAATCATGATTTTTGTACTAACTGTGGTACTAAAATTGATGATTCAAATAAAATTAAAAAAGTAAAAACATGTAAAGACTGTGGCTTTATTCAACCATCTAATTTCTTATTTTGCGTTAATTGTGGTAAGAGTTTTAATAAATTCAAGAAAGCTAAAATAATTAAAACTAACTCAAATAAAAAAGCAGCTAACTTTAAGGCGGTTGCATTTACACTATTTTTAATATTTTTTATTGGATTTATTGTATTTACTAATTATGTTACAA
>CAVEPF010000021.1:0-2504 GCA_963617645.1 Anaerotignum sp.
AAATTTAATGTTTTTTTATGTTTTATTGAAAGTAAGATGTGACTTTGATATAATTTATTATGTTATGCGAGGTATAATATGTTCAATCTAGAAAATGTTAAAAACCTTGGTGTTAAAGAAGAAGATATAGTAAAATTACTAAATCTATATCAGCATAAAGGCAAAGATCTTTATTATGCGGAAATACTTGAAAAAAACCAAGAGAAGATAATTAAGAAAAATATGGGCACAGAAGTGCTAGAAATTGCAAAACTTTATAAATTAGATATTACAGATGCAAGAAAAAAATACATCATTAAAAATGGTGGATCGGGCAAAAATAATTCCGAACAGTTTTTAATTAATACACGAAATGTAATTACTAAATTTCTTGCAAAATATATGAATTTTGAACTTGAAGCTTATGAATTTGTTCGTTTAACAGAAGAATTATATAGTAAAATTGAGGCTGTAAAACCTGCAGTTATTTATGTTTCTGACACTTCAAATAGTCTTTATAATTCAAAAACTAAACATTTTAAGCGTGATGATCTACAAACTATGCTTGAATTATTTGTTAGAAAACGTGATTCAAAAGAGTATGAAGTAACAAATTTAATTGCTAATTTTTATGTTGATTTTTTGAATCAAGATATATTTACAGCTCATAATGATGTTATTGGACTATTTGTTTTATATACATTATTAATAGCTTCTGGATTTACAGTTTTTAGATATATTAGCTTTTTTGAATTATATAATAAATATTATGATGATTTTAAAGATGCACTTATTCCTGCAAATGCTAATTATAAAGAAGGTTATTCAAACACTTTAAAATTAGATAAAGTTTTAATCAATCTAATTTTAGAAGCTTATGATAAACTTGATTCATTTGTACATGAATATTCTTATGATACTAAGATTACTAAAGGTAATGAAATTATAGGTCTTATCTATAATTTACCTCAAGAATTTACGAAAGAAGATATTAGAAAAAATCATCCTTTTGCAAGTGATTCAACAATAAATCGAGCCCTAAACACCTTAGCTAGTGAAAATAAAATAAGGTCTTTAGGTACTGGAAGATCTGCAAAATGGTTGAAATTGGTTGATAAGCCAACGTTTGAAAACAAGAATGTAACTAGTATTTTTGATTTTACAAATGAAGATTAAAGAGAGCACTTTTGGTGCTCTTTTATTTTTTTCATTTTTAATGTAATTTCAAAAACTAAATAGTGTAGTTTTGTTTTGTTAAAAACGCATATTTAAAAATAGTACAACTATTGATAATTAATATGTATTTGAGTTTTTGAAAATTAAAAAAAGTTTACATTTTTAATATTAATGTAATTTGAAATCTAATTAAATAAGAGTATCAATTTTACGATTTAAAAACCTAATTTTATTATAAAAAATCAGTTCTCTATTACTAATAAGTTGTATTCAAAAACATGACAAAATCAGAAAATGAAATTTTCAAAAAATATCTAGTTTTAATTACTAGGTTAAATTTGAAAATTTATGTCCTGAAGTTGATGTAGAAGAAGAAGTCTAAGCTATCATCTGATTTTGATCTTTTGTTTTATATTTATCACTTTCGAAAGTCGAGCAATATGAATGTTTATAAAAGATATTTTCGAATCGTTTAAAATAAACAATTATTCTTTTAAACATACTCAAATTGTACTTTTTGAGTATGTTTATTTCTAGGTTTTGTATCATTTAGCATTGAAATTGATAGTCATTTTAAATAAATGATGTCGTTTAAAGTGCCATTAGAAGTTGTTTTACAATTATGATTAACTACCGATAATATATATTATGTTAACCATTAAATAATACTTTAGTTAAGGCAAAAAGTAAATTAATGTTGGATTGTATATAATTATTGCGTTTTAAATAAAATACAATTTACATGAAATGATAGTTTTCAGAGAGTGACCTCTACGAATGTTCATCTGGTAAATTCTCGATTGCTCAAAATTTTGGCATTTTGAGGTAAGTTTGCCAAATTTCAACCCGTTTACAAATTTAACGTAGTTTTAAATACTAGTTCATAAACGAAAATTTAATAAATAGTTGAATTAGAGAATTCAATAAATAGATTTCCCTGATGATTAGCTTAACCTTGATTTTTATAATTTATAGTATAAAATTAAATATTACATAAATAATGTAAGTAGTTTTACAGAATTAATTTATTTAAAAATTAACTAAAATTATTAGAATTTGGCATATTAATTTATAAATCTAAACCAATCATTATTAATAGTTATTTTTAAGTTTGAATGCTATTATGAAAATAAAAATTAATAGCTTTATTTTACTAAAATATGCTTATAAAATTGTAAAGATTTTTCAAAATAAATTGAGTTCAAAATTCCAAATTTAATAGCTAATTTTAATATTCAAAATGAGTAATATAAAATGATCAGCGTCTTCTTCTATTGTGCTAAAAACATTTCAAAATTAATATAGAATTTAAAACGATTATTACAATATTTAATACATCTATATTTAGT
>CAVEPF010000022.1:0-4984 GCA_963617645.1 Anaerotignum sp.
ATATTAAGACCTTTTATTTATATAGTAGATATAATTAAAAATAAAAAGTATTCTTTTGTAAATATTGATAAGAATTTACAAAAATATAAAGGTGAACTTTTAGTTATAAGTTCAACTGATGATACAATGGTTAGTTTTTCAAATACTAAACATTTAGAAACTAAATTTCCTAATTTTAAATATTTAATTTTACACGATAGAGATCATAATCCTGATTATATGTTAGATTCAGTTATAAAACTAAAAGAATTTAGAAAGAATTTAGTAACATTAAAGGGTAATGATTTAGTGGATTATATGAAACAAGTAAATTATAAAGAACTTGGAGAACTAGATAAAAATATCATGGATCAAATAATAAGTTTTTTAAATGATTAAATGCATATTAATTTCTTAAAAATAGAAAGAGTTATAGAATAAATTGAGGTGATTTTATGGCATGTACAACAATTTTAGTTGGTAAAAATGCGAGCTATGATGGCTCAACAATGATTGCTAGAAATGATGATGGTTATTTTGATGAGAAAAAATTAATTGTAGTTTCTCCTAAAGAACAAGGTCTAACTTATAAAAGTAAAATTTCTCATTTAGAGATTAAATTACCTGAAAATCCATTATCTTATACTTGCAGTCCTTCAATAGATGATAAAAATGGAATTTGGGCAGCTATGGGTATTAATAGTTTAAATGTAGGTATGACTGCTACAGAAACTATTACATCTAACCCTCGTGTATTAGGTGCTGACCCTTATGTTAAATATATTAAAAAGTCTAAAGGTCAAGAAGAAGTAATAGGTGGAATTGGTGAAGAAGACTTAGTTAGTATTGTTCTTCCTTATATTCATAGTGCACGTGAAGGTGTTTTAAGACTTGGCTCACTACTTGAAAAATACGGAACATATGAACCAAATGGTATAGCATTTAATGATTCAAACGAAATTTGGTGGCTTGAAAGTATTGGAGGACACCATTGGATTGCTAAAAGAGTTAAAGATGATGAATATGTAGTTATGCCAAACCAATTTGGTTTAGATAATTTTGATTTTGAGGATGCACTTGGAGAGGCTAAAGAAAACCTTTGTTCACCTGATTTAAAGGATTTTGTAATTAACAATCATTTATATTTAGGAGACTGGGATAATTTTAATCCTCGTCTAGCATTTGGTTCACATTCTGATAGTGATCATATTTATAATACTCCACGTGCTTGGTTCATGGCTAGATATTTTAATCCTAGAACCTATAAATGGGAAGGCGATAATGCTGATTTTAATCCTCAAAGTGATGATATTCCATGGAGTCTAGTTCCTGAAAATAAAATTACAGTAGAGGATGTTAAATATATTTTATCTTCGTATTATCAAGGAACAGATTATAATCCATATTCAGTAAGAGAAAATCCTAAAAAAGGTTTATATCGTCCTATTGGTATATCTCGTACAGGCGTTATGGCAGTTTTACAAATCAGACCATATATGCCAAAAGAAATACAAGCTGTAGAATGGATTTGTTTTGGTTCTAATGCATTTAATGCAATTGTACCTGTTTATACAAATGTTTCAGAAATTCCGGCATATTTTTCAAATGTTACACTTGATGTTGATACAAAGAACTTCTATTGGAACTCCCGTTTAATTGGACTTTTAGCTGATGCTCATTATGGTAAATCAATTGTATTTGTTGAACGTTATCAAAATGAAGTAAGTAATAAAGGACACGAGAACTTAAATAAATTTGATAAAGAATTTATCAATACAAAAGATATAAATGTACTTCTAAAAGCTAATCAAGAAATGGCTAATACTGTTAAGAAACTAACACAATCTACATTAAATAAATTAGTGCTTGTAGCTAGTGAAGGTATGAAGAACGGTTATTTTAGAGGAGATAACTAATTTAAACAAGCTCAAGATTTTTATCTTGGGCTTGTTTTATTGATTTTTCATAATATCTATGAATTTATTATAAATTGGATTTAAATCCTCATTTTTTCTTTTAACAAATGTTAAAGATGTATATAAAGAGTTTTCATCTATAATACTTTTATATAAATCGGAAGAAAAAGTATTATAAGCACCTAGTGGAACAATAGCTCTAGCATTTATACTTTTTGCAAGTAAAATTGCAGTTTTAGCGTCATCTACTACAGCAATTACATTAGGATTTGCATTATATTTTTTGAATAGATTTTTAAGAATCTCTTGGAACCTTCTATATATTACAATATTTAAATTGTTTAATTCTTTAATGGAAATAGTTTCATTAGTTTTTGTATTACTAGTTATTACCATAGGTTCTTTATCAAGTAATACATAATCATAATGCTTTGTGTCAAAAGGAGTTCTAGTTATTGCTAAATCTATTATTTTTTTATCTAAATAATCAAGTAATTTAAAAGTATTAGCTTCAGTTATATTAAATTTAGTATTAGGATTTTCGCTTATAAAATCATAAAATTTAGTACCATTATAAAGCAGGGAAGTTGATGATGAAACAATACCTATATTTAAAGTTTGACCTAGTTTTGTATCTAAGTCGATAATATCTTTTTTTATGTTGTCACATAAGTTTAAAATAGTATCAGCTTTTTCATATAATAATTTACCGCTTTCAGTTAGTTTTAATTCTCTACCTCTAATAAATAATGTTGTGTTAAGTTCATTTTCTAAATTCTTAATTAAACGAGAAAGTGGAGGTTGTGCTACATGTAAAACAGAAGAAGCTCTAAGTATAGATTTATTATCAACAATAGTTTTAAAATAATATAATTCTTTAATATCCATGGTATACCTCAAAAGTATAGTTTAAAACTTTATTTTATATATAAAGTATAACATAATTTGTGTTAAAATACTATTTGAGGTGTTTTTATATGTTTAGATTATATAAAAAATATTTAAAGAAATATCTAGTTTATGTAATTCTAGGACCAATATTTAAATTAGTAGAAGCTATATTTGAATTACTAGTTCCATTAGTTATTGCAAGTATGATTGATAATGGTATAAATGGTAACCTAGAAGGTAGTGAAGCTAGAAATTATATATTAAGTAGAGGTGGCTTATTACTTTTATTTGCACTTATAGGATTATGTTCAACAATTGTTTGTCAATTCTTTGCAAGCCGTGCTAGCCAAGGTTTTGGAACAGAGGTAAGAAATGATTTGTTCAAGCATATCAATACTTTATCTTTTAAAGAAATTGATGATTTTTCAACATCAAGTTTACTAACAAGATTAAATGGTGATATATTAAATGTTCAATCAAGTGTTGCGATGCTTATAAGACTTGTTGTACGTGCTCCTTTCTTAATCATCGGTGCTACATTCTTATCATTTAAAAAGAGTAGTATTGCCGGACTTATTTTCTTAATTGCTGGTATCTTATTGTTTGCAATTATCTTCTTAATTATGTTTGCACAAGTTAAGAAAAATAGATTAAGTCAAAAGAAATTAGATAATTTAACTCGTATTACTAAAGAAAATATATCAGGAAATAGAGTTGTTCGTGCATTTAATAGACAAAAGTATGAATTTAAACGCTTTGTTGATGAAGCAGTTAGTCTAAAAGATGTTCAGATAAAAATTGGAAGACTTAATGCCTTACTTAATCCGCTTGTATTCTTAGTAACAAATATCGCAATCATGCTTGTATTATATGAATCTGGTAATGTATTTAGTTTAGGTAATTTAAAACAAGGTGATATTACAAGCTTATATAATTATCTAATTCAAATTCAAGTTGCCGTAATGGTTGTAGCTAATTTAGTTGTTGTATTTACAAAAGCTAGTGCTTCAAGTGAAAGAATTAATCAAGTATTTGATACAACAAGTTCTATTGTTGGAGGAACAGAAACTACTAAAGCTAATAATATTCCTCTTGAATTAAACAATGTTTCTTTTAAGTACAATAAAGATTCTCTAAATGCCTTAAGTAATATTTCATTAAAAATTGAAGAGGGTATGACTTTAGGTATAATTGGTGGAACTGGTAGTGGAAAATCAACATTTGCAAGTGTATGCAATAGATTCTATGATATAGATAGTGGTTCTATATTATTATACGGAAGAGATATTAAAGAATATACGCTAGACTTTGTAAGAAATGAAATCTCTAACGTTTTCCAAAAGAGCGTATTATTTACTGGTACAATTAGAAAAAATATGCAATATGCTAAAAAAGATATTAATGACGAAGAGATTTATAAAGCTTTAGAAGTAGCACAAGCATATGAATTTGTATCTAAGTTAGATAAAGGAATTGATAGTGATATTTATCAAGGTGGTAAGAATTTATCAGGTGGTCAAAGACAAAGATTAGCTATTGCTAGAGCTATTGCAAAAGATAGTGATATTTTAATTTTAGATGATGCAAAATCAGCTCTTGATTTTAAAACTAGTAAATTATTAACAGAAGAAATTAAAAAGATTAATAAAACAGTTATTGAAATAAGCCAAAGAGCTAGTGATATGATGCACTGCGATTTAGTACTTGTTCTAGACAAAGGAAATGTTGTAGGACTTGGTAAACACGAAGATTTAATAAAGAATTGTGCTGTATATAAAGAAATTTGCGAAAGCCAAGATGTAGGAGGTCGTCATGAATAAAAACTTATTAAAACGTTTAATGTCATATATAAAGCCTCATATGGTTTTACTTATTATCTCTTTTTTATGTGCAATATTATATGTTGTTTCAACTCTTTCTACACCAATTGTTGTAGGTAAAGCAATTAATTTATTTACTGATGATTTTAATCAAAAAGAATTACTAAAGTATATTTTAATATTACTTATAATAGTTTTATTAGGACTTGTATTTGGTTTCTTTATGAACTATTTATTAAATAGAATTACATATAGTGTTGTTTGTGATTTAAGAAAAGATTGTTTTAAAAAACTTATTAATGTACCTGTAAGTTATCTTGATAGTCACCCTGAGGGTGATATTATGCAAAGAGTAATTAACGATACAGACTCTGTAGC
>CAVEPF010000023.1:0-4857 GCA_963617645.1 Anaerotignum sp.
TGTTTAACTAGTTATTTAGGTGAGTCAATACAAAGATTTAGTTTTGCTAAAAAAGAAACAAAATTTATAAATAAAACTAAAGAATTAATTGATATAGAGTATAATAATTATGTTCTATTTAAAAATGATTTAGATGTACTTGTCACAACTAATAAGATTAAACAATTATTAAATAAAAGTTACTTAGATGATATTAGTTCACATAAGAACAAATTGATTTTAAAAAATACAAATGAACTTGATATTACTGCTTTAGAAATTAGTAAGTATATTAAGCAAAATCAAACTGCTAATGCAATGAATTATTTAATCTCTCTTGTTTTAGATAATAAGATAGAAAACAAAAAAGAGATTTTAATTGAAGAAATTAAAAGGAGATATAAAGATGTCTGAAATTATTAAACGTACGATATATGCCCGAGTTAAAGGTGTAAACACTTCTGATAATATGTTAAATATATCTTGTGAATTAAGTGATAATTCAATTATGAATGTTAAAACACAAGATAAAACAAAAGTAATTGAACCAGGATTAATTTATAAATTTGAGATAGCTCAAAATGATAATTCTGATCGACCTGTTGCTTATCTTATGAATTTTACTAAAGCTAGTGATATTTGTGATTTAGATGAAATTGATAGAATTTATCGTATGTTTGATTCAAGAAATCCTTTAACTCTAGAAGAATTGATGGGTACTATATATAATTATATTGAAAAAATTGAGAATAAAATTTTATATAATATTACTAAAAATTTAATTGATAAATACAAAGATAAATTCTTTATATACCCTGCAGCTACTAAATTACATCATGCATATATTGGTGGCCTTGCCTACCATACTATAGGTATGTTAAATTTAGTAGATACATTTGTTAATAATTATAACTATTTAGATAAGAATTATTTATATAGTGGTGTTATTTTACATGATTTAGGAAAAATCATTGAGTTTACAGGTGTTGAAAACACTGAGTACGCGCTAAGTGGGCAATTACTAGGACATTTAGTTATTGGTACTTATTTTGTTAAAGAAGAAGCTAAAAAATTAGGCTATGAAGATAGTGAAGAAACATTACTTTTAGAACATATGATAATATCACACCATGGTCAACCAAATTTTGGAGCTGCTAAAAGACCACAAACTGCTGAAGCTTTAGTTTTATGGTATTTAGATACTATGGATTCTAAATTAAGAGTACTTGGTGAACAATTTGAACACACAAATGTTGGCGATTTTACTGACACTATTGGTGTTCTTGAAAAGACAAAATTTTATAAACATAAATAGCTGCAATTTTGTAGCTATTTTTTTAAACCTTAAATCAAAATTGATATATAATTAATATAGTTAGAGGTTTTATATGAAATACGTTATTAATGAAGATTTTAAAAGATTTAAATGTGAAGAATTTCCTTATGATAAATTTCATACTGCACTAGGTGAATATCACCATATGGAGTACGGCGAGACTTACGGTTATTATGATCCTATACCTCTTCATAAATGGAGAAGTTTAGATGGATCTTGGATTATAGTAGAAGAGGATAATATTAAATACCTTGAACAAAATAGAGGAGATAATTGTGGAGATGGTGCATTTAAAAATGTATATGCTACCTTAGTTAATAAAAAACTACTTTGTGCT
This sequence comes from Anaerotignum sp., assembly GCA_963617645.1. Taxonomy (GTDB): domain Bacteria; phylum Bacillota_I; class Bacilli_A; order Acholeplasmatales; family Anaeroplasmataceae; genus JAEELC01. Next base: position 1,653 of record CAVEPF010000023.1, read on the forward strand.
CCTTATACACTATCTTTTGATATTAGAGTTCTTGAATTTAATGATTATGCAGGCGTGGCCTTCTATTACGTAACTTCAAGAGATTATTATTTTATTGCACTTAAACCAAATAAGATATCGCTTTTAAGAAGAAAGGATGAAGATATAGTTGAAATAGCTAGTTATCCTTTATATATAGATGATCTTGAAACTTATCATTTAAAACTTATATTTAATGATAGTCGTGTCTTAGTATATTTAGACGCCTTAATGATTTTAGAAGAAAATATTGATTTTAGAGTTGGTAAGGTAGCATTCGTTTCGAAATCAATGGCTAGATACTCTGCATTGTGTGTTACAATGGATGATCAAAATTATGTTAGACATCTTAAGTATATAAATGAACAAGAAAGAAAATTAGACTTTAAAAAAAGAAGTATTCCACCACTTAAATTGATTCATAAAATTAATTTAAGAGATTTTGGCTCTGGTAGACAACTAAGAGTTGTTTGTGATAAAGGCAATACTTATTTTATTCTTATGCAAAACCAAAAAAGATACATTAGAGATTCTTTTGCACGTTTATCATCAATGACATGTTTTGATATAGAAGGTAAAGTTATTTGGCAAATAGGTGAACCTAATAACAACTTTGATAATTCTTATATTTCTTGTGATTTACCTTGTCAAGTTTCTGATATTAATGGAGATGGAAAACTTGAATTAATTTATGCTAGAGATTTCTATATTTATATTAAAGATTTTTATACTTTAGAAACAATAAAAAAAATTCCTACTCCTGTTATTGATAATGATCCTTTGTTTAAAGATGAACCATTCCATAGATTAAATGTTGATATGATAAGAGTAGCTGATTTTGAGGGCTTAGGTTATAAAGGAAACTTAGTGATTAAGGATAGATATCAAAATGTTATCGCTTTAGACAAAAACTTTAATGAACTTTGGAGATATCATAATAAAAATACCGGACATTTTCCTTATGTTTATGATTTTAATGAAGATGGTAAAGACGAAATATTTATAGGTTATGATTTAGTTTCATGTGATGGTAAGATTTTAGTTGATTTACCATTTAATAGTGATCATACTGATGAAATTATTTATGCATCCTTGAAGAAGGATGAACCTAAACGCCTTATTCTAGCTTCAGGAAACGAAGGATTTAACATCTTTAATCTTGATGGAACGTTATATAAGCATAATGAAATTGGTCATGCACAACGTATTAGTGTTGCGCCATTTAGAGGAAAAGAAGATGAACTTGAAATATGTGTTACATCGTTTTGGGGATGTAATGGAATAATTTCTCTTTATGATCATGAATCTAAATTATTGTATAAGAGAGAAATGGAAGGAAACGGGTCAACTATTACTCCTATAAATTATGACGGAGTGCATAATTTAATATTAACCTACCCAGATAAAAATGGTGGTATTTTAGACTATACTTTAGATACAGTCTTAGAATTCCCAAATGACGGTCACCCTACTGTTTGTAATGAGGCTTTTGATATTGATAATGACGGTATTGATGAAATTCTTGTATGGGATAATAAAGAAATGTATATTTATAAAACTTCTAAAATATTAGGTCATGATAACGAATATAATAGATATCCTAGTGAAGGTTTTAGTAATTACCGCGGTGAATATTTAATTCCTAAGAGAAAAAGAAAAATCTTTGAAGATTAGTGTTAAACTAACAATAATTTCGCCACATTCAATTTGATTTCATAACTATTGCATTTTAATTAAATGATATGATAATACTTGCATAGTTTTTTATGTCTAAAGACAAAAAAGGAGACTTAATATGAGTAAAGTCTATAATAAAAATAATAAAAATACTAAAATTCTTAGAACATTAGGCCTTACAGGTACATCATTATTAACTATACTTTCACTTGCAAGTTGTAAACAAGCTAGTGATATTTATAGTGCTATTGATTCTAATAGTGTATATAGTAATATTGGTAATTATAAAGTAACTAATTATGAACTTTTTAAGGAATTATCATGGTCAGGTGCTAGCCAATTAGATAGTGATATTAATGATGCAATTATCTCTAGTTATTTAACTGATGTTAAGGATGCAGTATTAAATTCAGATACAGACGCATATAAAAATAATCATGATGATTATGTTGAAAAGTTACGTGAATTATTTATTTGCGATATTTTTGGTGTTGATACTTTAAGTGCTTATTTTAATATCAATACTTTCGATAGTGTTAACAAACTAATTGCGCAAGGAATGGATAATTTATACACAAATTATGGTATTAAAATTACTGAAGATGATTTCCTTTCTTTAGCTGGTTTAAGTTCAACAGGAACTGGTAGATTACCAAGTTATATCGAAGATGAAACATTACCTGAATTAAAGTATGAAAAGATGAGTGCTGCCCAAAAGTCTTTACTTGCTCACTATTATTCTGATTTAGCTAAAAAGTTATTTGCACTTAATTATTTAAATGATGAAATTACAGAATATGAAGAAGATAATAATGATGGTATAGATACTACTAACAAGAATTATTCATATTATTTCACTGATAGTGATATTATTTCTAAATGGAAGAGTGAATATTACTATAAATATACTTCAGCTAATGGTTTAATGTTAAGATTTGTTTCTGAAGATGAAATTACACAAACACTAAAAACATTTGGTGTTAAACTTTATAACGGTAGTTTCTATTTCATTTACCAAAGTGAAGATAAATCAGATTCTGATTATGATAAATATTATTCTGATTTCGATTTTACATTACCTTCTAACACTGGTAATTATTTTAGATTAAGTGGATTACAAGTTCTTTTATTATACGTTGAAATGTATAACTATATTTATCCATATAGAGATGCGCTTCCAAGTTTAGATAGTATTGAAGAAGCTAGAAACAATAACAATACTTCAAGTAGAAGAGATATTACAAACGAAATCAGAAATATCAGTGAAGATTTAACTGAAGAAGAATTCTATAATACATATATTAAGACATGTAAATCATATGATGAATATATTAATCACGTAGGTACTGAAATGTCTGATATAAGTGATGCTTATAGAAATATGTTATATGAAAATCTAGATGATTATTCATATTCAACATCTGGCACAAGCCACAGTGATTTCTATTACATGAATTATAGATTTAATATTGATACAACTGAACTTGAAAATAAGGGATATTCTTTATAC
>CAVEPF010000023.1:4867-6258 GCA_963617645.1 Anaerotignum sp.
TCTTTATACTATAAAGCTGATGCGAATGGTGATATCACTCAAAAAGGTGAAGACGGAAAAGATGAAAAAGCTGACTCTTCAGTAATTGATAGAACACGTTCTAAAGATATTCTTGAAAAAGTTGTTGATATTTTAAAAGACGAAAAGTTAACTACTTCATATATCTCAACTGCTGTTAATGAAGCAAAAAAAGACGCTAAGATTTCAATTTATGATGAAAATCTATCAATAGCTTATGCTGTATCATATGCTGATTATTACTCAAAAACATGGGGAAAAGCTAATACTGATGACGTTGTAGCTAAAGTAGAATATGATGACAACACATATGAAATTAAGACTAGTGATATATATAAACAATTAGAAACAACTTTAGGTTTAACTACAGCTGTTGATATGTTAACTAAACAAATCATTAAGGATACTGATGAGTATAAAAAGACAGAAGCTAATGTTGATGAATATTATTCTCAATTAAATAATGTTTTAACTTCATTCTCTAATGGTGGTTTAAGTACTTATGGATATGATGCAAGTATTGGTAAATATAATTTCTTAATGACTTATTTCCATAGCTCTGATGTTAACGAAATCATTAACGATACATATAGAGTTAATGATGCAAATACAGCATTATTATCTAATTATGCATCTGACAAAGAATTAATTAAATTATTTGCTAAATATGCTAAGGAAGCATATGAAAATACATTTACTGTAAGTGCAACTAATTTATTAGTTTATGTAGACTTTGATGAGGATGAAAATCCTGATAAGAACTTCGATTGGACACAAGAAGTAGTAATTACAAATGAAGATGGTTCAACTGAAACTACTACATATAAGGCATTAGCATTTGAATTAATCGAACAAATTTCAAATATTATGGAAAATGGTTCTGATACTTTTGCTACTAGCATCACTAATATTGTAAGTGATTATAAGACTTCAGGAAGATTCTCAAATGGATATGATAGCGCTAAAGATTCTTCAGGTAATTATGATCCTACAGGTAGTGAAAAATACTGGGCTAAGTTCAAACGTGCTGGTCTTCAAATAAAGAGTACTGAATATAGCTCTATTACAAATAGTTCAGATTCTTCAAGCATTCCTTATGAATTACAAAATGAATTAATGGATATTTATAAGAGAGATGATTTCATTGTTAATGATTCTGCTCCAAGCGAATATTTAGATAGTTTACCTTATGATACAAATGAAGGATTATCATCAAGCGAAGGTTATAATTTAGTTGTTGTTACAAGTGCAACAATCAATGCAAGTGCTAAGTTTGAATCTAATAAAGATTTAAATAAGATTTATTCAAATTTATATTACTATTATAATGAGGAATTAACTTACATTTCTAATATCTATAATGACTCTGATAC
>CAVEPF010000023.1:6268-37811 GCA_963617645.1 Anaerotignum sp.
ATTTCTAGTGCTTTATCTAGTTTCTTCAGCCCAATTTATACAAAATATACTTCAAGTTCTTGTCAACGTGAATTATTAATTTATTGGTGTGAAAATAGAACAAATTCTACATTCACTTTCACAAACTCTCTAAATTCTAACGCAAGTGAGTTTGTATTTGCTGATGGTACTACAGAAAGTTATTCAACTAGATTTAATGAAATTAGGACTATTAATAAACGTAGTGCTGATAGTTATGCATACACTAGACAATTTGAACATCAATCTGTATATAATGATTTCTGGGGCGACCTTGAAAATTACATTATTGCTAAATACACTAAGTAGGAGGTGCAAATATGAATAATAAAATTAAAAGAATAATTAGCTTATCATCTCTTGCACTTATTGGTGTTACACTTACAAGCTGTGATTCATCAAGAAATACTAAAACTCCTACAGGAGACCTTAATTTAAGTCAAACTTACGCTAGTATTACTAATAATGGTAAAACATATTCTGTAAGTTACGAAGAAATCTATAATAGATATAGAACAAATGGCTATTCAACTGTTTTAGCAGAACTTAAGAAAAAAGTTTTATCTAAAGAAATGAGCGAAGCTACATATCAAAATAATATGAAGCGTTATAACGATGCGATTATTAGCGCAATTTTTGGCTCATCTTCAATTTCTACATATACTTCACTTCACGAAACAGATGATGAAACATATGAAGAAAAAGTTGATACTTGGATTACAAATCAAGCTAATGATAATGGTGAAGATTACTCAAGTTTAAGAACACCTTTAATTAACTTATATAAAAAGTTAAAAACTACCAAATATGATGATTTTGACTTTGATATTTCTGAATATCTAGGTCAAGCATGGCCTGAAAGCTTACTTGATCAATATAAATATAGTGTAGCTTGTTATAATTTGTCCCTTGCATATGTTAAGAAATTTGCAGATAGTGAAAAGATTTGGGATTATGAAAATGAAAAGATGATTACAAATTCTAACTATATTGCTGACGAAGACATTGAAAGCCAATACAAGTCTACATATTATACTTATAATAAGACTCAAGCTATTGTTGTTAAATTTAAGAGTAGTGCTGAAGCTAAAAAGTATAAAGAATTAATTGATTCAACTGTTGGTACATTATCTGATTCTAATAAAGAAGAATGGTATAAAGCTTTATACAATACATATAATAAAGATAAGAAACAATTAAATGATGATACTTTATATGATGATGATAACGAAAAAGTTACTGTCTTCTATAAAGATAAAGATCATACTGATTTATCAAGTACATACTCTTCTGATTTAGAAACTTATGTATATGATACATTAGAAGACGGAGACTATATGTCTACTCCTCGTAATATTGATGGATCATATTACATGGTTTATAGAAATAATGTTACTTATTATTATGGTGACGGCGAGGGCAATGACTGGTCTACTGTTTCAGGTAATAAAACAGATAATCTAGGAAATCAAATTGTTAATAAAAGTGGTGAAAATGTTTCACTTAAAGAATATATTAAAGAATTATTAGTTGAATCAAAAGCTAGTGAATCTAATGGTGAAACATTAGTTTTAAATAGAATTAAATATAATTCAAGTATTGAAATTTATGATCCTGTTTATGAAAACCAATTCTATAACTCATATAGCGATTATTATGATTTAATTAAAACAAAGAACTTTAATTCAAATCTTATATTTAAAGTAAGTTATACAGATGATGGATTTACTCATGATGATACAAGTGATGATATTTCTTATAGTGAATCTACTTATTCTGTTTCAGAATTCTTTGAAAAACTTGATAAAACAGAAGGTGTTTCAAATACAATTACTTTATTAGAATATAAGTATTTATTAGATACTGATCTTCACTATATGATTCTTGATTCAACATGGGATGCATATGAAGACAGTGCTAAAGATACTATTTCTAACTTCAAGAAGAATAACACTTCTTATTCAAAGAAGATGGGTGTTGATAACTATTTAGTATTATCTTATGGTATTACTAGTGGTAGTGACTCTAAAAAAGCTTTAACTGATTATTTAAGAGGTCAAGCTTTAGTTAGTGCTTATTATTCTTACTATGGATACTTTAAGAGTGATACTTTATCTTTAACAGGTTCTGATTTTACTGATTCAAACAAATTATTTGAAACTTTAAAGAAGTATACAGATGTTGTATATGATAAGTATTATTCAATGTCAGTTAATCATATCCTTATTTCTGTTGATCCTGTTACAAATGGTACTCATGTAGATCCTCGTAATTATATCGAAGATTTAAATGAAGTTGATCCTACAGGTGCTTTAACTACTAAGTTTAAAAAAGCAATTGTTGAATTAACACAATTAATTTATAACGAATTAGATGCTATTACAGCTACAAGCACAAGTGCTATGACTTACTTAGCTAAGACTTATAATAACACTGCTTATAGTCATACATTACAAGAAAATGAGTATGGTTATACATCATGGAGCGATTTTAAAGCTGCTTATCCTGAATTCAATTTATATTTAACTGCTGAAGATTTAAGCGAAATTACTTCGTCTAGCAGTTCAAGTTATGTAGAAGAATTTAGAGATTATCTTCAAGATGTTGCAAATAAGATTGCTCAAAGTAGCGAAATTCAAGATAAGATTGATGATGACGAAGCTTATCTATGGAAAGAAGATTTAACTAGTGATGACGCATTTGATTCATTATGTGAAACTCAATATGGTTATCATATCTTAAACATCTATAAATATACTGAAAAATCAAGTTGTATGTTTAAAGAAAGTGATGATACAACATCATCAAGTTCTTCATATAAGAGATGGGCACACCAAGCTATAACTATTTCTGAACTTGATCCTGATACAACAGCTGATGATTTAATCGTTTATGCAAGCGGTTATTCTGATGAAGATAAGGCTAGCATTGAACAATTATTCATTTACTTCATGGAAAACTCATCAAGTGATGGTGTAACTTCAATGAAGTCAAGTTTAATTAGTGCTGTAAAATTATATTTTGCAGATGTTATGACTCGTTATACTGGTTCAAGCTTCCAATCTTATAGATTATTACAACAAGTTTGTGGATACTCAAACTATGATAAAACAAACAAAACATACACTTCATTAAAGTTCTTTAATCAAGATGGTAGTGAAAACAGTGCAAAAGCTACATTATTTGTATCTTATGTTAAAGAATTAAGAATTGCATGTGATTCAAATGAAGAGTTAGATGAAGACTCATCTTATTATGGTTGGTTTGATGAAGACTTTACTTGTGATTTCACTAATTGTATTAAGTTCCATTATGATGAATAGAAAGAAGCCTTCGGGCTTCTTTTTTTAAAGGAGAAAATATGAAAATTTTACAAATAGCTTCAGGCTCAAGCGGTAATGCTACATACATAGAATCAGATTCGACTAAAATCTTAATTGATTGTGGTTTATCTAAAAAAGTTATTGTCGAAGCTCTTACAAAATATAATCATAATCTAGCGGAAATTGATGCTATATTAATAACACATGAACATACAGATCACGTTAAAGGTTTAATTCCAGTATCTAATGCATGTACTTGTCCTATTTATTTAAGTAGTGGTACATATAGCAACTTAAATAAACAAACTAAAGAGAAGTTAGATAAAGATCGTATAGTAAAAATTATTGCTGATCAAACTTATGAATTTAAAGATATAGAGATTTTTACTATAGCTATAAGTCATGATGCTAAAGAACCACTTGGCTTTCTAATTTTAAACAAAGATTTAAAAGTTGTTTATATTACTGATACAGGTTTTGTAGCAAAAGATTATTTTGCAAAGTTAAGGGATGCAAATTTATATATTTTTGAATCAAACTATGACCCTATCATGTTAATGACAAGTGATAGAGATTATAATACAAAACTTAGAATTAACAGTGATAATGGGCATATGTCAAATGAACTTAGTGCTCTTACAATGACTTCACTAATTGGTGAAAAAACTAAGACTATAATGTTAGCTCATATGTCTAAAGAATGTAATGATCCAAACATTGCTTTAAAAACTTATCACAAAGTATTTTCAGATGAAGGTAAATCTTTATATAATATTGACTTAATTTGCTTAAAAGATTCGATGACTGAGGAAATTGAAATATGAAGATTACAATTATTAGTGTAGGCAAACTTAAAGAAAAATATTTACTAGATGGTATTAGTGAATATATTAAAAGAATTTCAAAATATTCTTCTGTTGAAGAAAATGCTAGTCTTGCAATAGAAAATGAAATCAAAATCAAAGAGGGAAAAAAGATTCTTGAAAGTATTCCCCAAAATTCTTTTAAAATTGTTTTAGATTTAAAAGGAGAAATGTTAAAAAGTGAAGAATTAGCAATGAAAATTAAAAACATCCAAACTTATAATTCTTCACATATTGTATTTATAATAGGAGGCTCTCTTGGGCTATCTAAAGAAGTAATAGATAATGCTGATTATTCATTATGTTTTTCAAAGATGACATTCCCTCATCAATTAATGAAATTGATACTTTTAGAACAAGTCTATAGAGCTTTTAAAATTAATAATAATGAGACATACCACAAATAAAAATTTGTGTAAATTTTACCGAAGAAACAAGTCTATAAAATTGACTAAACAGTGTAAGAGTGATAATATATTTAAGTAGTTTAATATAACCACTACGTTATAATTCCGGAGGAAAATATGGAAAATTTAAACAATGAATTATATGCTAAATTAAAAGGAAATAAGAGACCAGAACGTCCTGTTAAGGTTCTTCAATTTGGTGAAGGTAACTTTTTAAGAGCATTCTGCGACTGGATTATTCAAACTATGAATAATAAGGGTGTATTCAATGGTAACATTGCAGTTGTACAACCTATGCCTTTTGGCCGTGTTGCTGATATGAAGAAACAAGACGGACTTTATACATTATATTTACAAGGTAAACAAGACGGTAAGAAGGTTAGAACTCATGAAATTATTGATTCTATCTCTGATCTTATTGATCCATTTGCTGAATATGACAAGTATTTAAGCTATGCTAGCAGCAAAGACCTTGAATTCATCATCTCAAATACTACTGAAGCTGGTATTGCTTATGATGAAACAGATACTGACTTTACAAAGACTCCTAAGTCATACCCTGGTAAATTACTTGCATTCTTAAAGAAGAGATATGATGCATTTAACGGTGCTAAAGAAGCAGGTTTATACATTTTACCATGTGAACTTATTGACCACAATGGTGATACTTTAAAGGAAGTTGTTGTAAAATTAGCTCATACTTGTAACTACGATGAAGAATTCATCAACTGGATTACTTCTGCTAACAAGTTCTACAACACTTTAGTTGATAGAATTGTTCCAGGATATCCAAGAGATAATGCAAGTGAATGTATTGCTGAACTTGGTTATGAAGATAACTCAATGGTTGTTGGTGAAATCTTCCACTTATGGTGCATTGATGGAGACGATGTTAAGGCTCTTGAAGAAGTATTCCCAGCTCCTAAAGCAGGATTAAACGTATTATATGTTGATTCAATCGTTCCTTATAAGCAACGTAAGGTTAAGATTCTAAACGGAACTCACACTGCAATCGTTCCTGTAGCTTATCTATCAGGTATTGATTCAGTTGCTGAAACAATGGCAGACAAGCAACTTGGTGCTTATGCTAGAAACTTCATGTTTGATGAAGTTATTCCTACAATTGACATTCCACATGATCAAATGGTAGCTTATGCAAACTCAGTTATTGAACGTTATGAAAATCCATTCGTTCACCACTTATTAATGAGTATTGCTCTAAACTCTGTAACAAAGTTTAAGACTCGTGATCTTCCTACATTACTTCAAAATGTTGAAGCAGGAAAGACTCCTAAACATTGTATGTTCTCTTTAGCTGCTTTAATTGCTTTCTATAGAGGAAAGAGAAATGATGAAGCTATTGATCTTAAAGATGATGAATGGGCACTTGAATTCTTTAAGAATGAATGGGCTAATTTTGATGGTTCAAAAGAAGCTTGTGCTAAGATTGTTAAGGACTTCTTAGGTCTTGAAAAGCATTGGGAACAAGATTTAAACAAAGTTCCTGGTCTAACTGACTTTGTAACAAATGCATTATATGAAATCGAAACAAATGGTATGCGTCAAGCAGTTACTAATGTTTGCGGTGAATAATTTTTAGGAGATATTAAATGATTGATTACATTATTATTAATCCAATTGATAATGTAGCTGTAGTTCTTCGCCCTTATAAAAAAGGTGAGGTTGTTGAGGGTGTCACTTTATTAACTGACATTCCTCAAGCTCACAAAGTAGCTTTAAAAGATATCAAGAAAGGTGAAAATATTGTTAAATATGGTAACCCTATTGGTCATGCTACTGCAGATATTTCTAAAGGAGAACATGTACATACTCAAAATGTAGCTACTAATCTAGACGATATTATTGAATATAAGTATGAGCCTAAATTTAACGAATTAAAGAGCTACGTTTCTGATAGAAAAGTTAATCTTTATAAGAGAAAAAGTGGCGAATATGGTGTTCGTAATGAACTTTGGGTTGTTCAAACAGTTGGCTGCGTAAGTGGTATTGCTGGTAGAATTATTGATAATTTCAAGAAAACTTATGATACTAGTGATATTGATGGCGTATACACATTTAATCATCCATTTGGATGTTCACAAATGGGTGGAGATCTTGACTTAACTCGTACATATCTTCAAGATATGGTTAAGCACCCTAATGCTGGTGGTGTTCTAGTTTTAGGCCTTGGATGTGAAGAAAATCAAATTGGTAAATTCAAAGAAACTCTTGGTACATATGACGAAGAACGTGTAAGATTCTTAAATCTTCAAGACGTTAGTGATGATGTAGAAGAAGGCACTAAGATATTAAAAGAACTTTATGATATCATGAAGAACGATAAGAGAGAAGAAACTACTCTTTCAAATCTTAGAATTGGTTTAAAGTGTGGTGGAAGTGATGGCATGTCTGGTATTACAGCAAATCCTTTACTTGGTCGTTTCTCTGATTTCTTAAGTGTAAATAATGGTACAACTGTTTTAGGTGAAGTTCCTGAAATGTTTGGTGCTGAAAAGCTTCTTATGGCTCGTTGTAAAGATGAAGCTACATTTAATAAAACTGTTGATTTAATTAACAATTTTAAAACTTACTTTAAAGATCATCATCAAGTTATTTATGATAATCCATCTCCAGGCAACAAAGCTGGTGGTATCACAACTTTAGAAGATAAATCTTTAGGATGTGTACAAAAAGGTGGCGCTGCTACTGTATGTGGTGTTATTCCAATGGGTGGTAGAATTGAAACAGGTGGATTAAACCTTATTTCAACTCCAGGTAATGATTTAGTTGCTGTAACTACTCTAGCTGCTGCAGGATGCCAAATCGTATTATTCACTACTGGTCGCGGTACTCCATTTGGTGGATTTGTTCCTACACTAAAAATAGCTACTAATACACAACTTGCAGAAAAGAAATCATCTTGGATTGATTTTAATGCTGGTCAAGTAGTAGATGGTGTTTCTTGGGATGATACACTTGAGAAATTCATTGATTTAATTTGTGATGTAGCAAGTGGTAAGAAACTTGCTAAAAATGAAGAAAACAACTTCAGAGAAATCTCTATCTTTAAGGATGGAGTAACATTATAATATAAAAGGAGATTATAATTATGGTTAATTTTATGGACGAAGACTTCTTATTAACAACAGAAACAGCTAAGAAGTTATATCATGAACATGCAGAAAAGATGCCAATCATTGACTATCACTGCCATCTTCAACCAAAGGAAATTTATGAAGATAAGAAATTTAGAAATCTAGCTGAAGTTTGGCTAGGTGCTGGAGATAGATATGGTGACCACTATAAGTGGAGAGCACTAAGAGCTATGGGATTTAGCGAAGATTCTATTTCTGGTAACGTTCCTGGTAAGAGCCAAGAAGATAGCGACTATCAAAAATATTGTCAATTTGTTGAATCTATGCCTTATTTCGTAGGTAATCCTTTATATCACTGGAGCCATCTTGAAATGCAAAGATATTTCGGTATCCATGATGTTATTAACAAACAAAATGAAAAGAAGATTTGGGATGCTGCAAACAAGAAACTTGAAACATTAACAGCTCGTGAAATGATGTATATGTTTAATGTTGATACAGTTTGTACAACTGATGACCCTATTGATGATTTACATTATCATAAATTAATGAATGAAGACAAGACTTTAAAAGTTAAAGTACGTCCTGCATTCCGTCCTGATAAGGCTATTAATGTTGAATTAAGCTGGTTCGGTGAATGGGTTTCAAAATTAAGCAAGGTTGTTGGATATGAAATTAATGAACTATCTGACTTCACTAAAGCTTTAGCTGAAAGAATTGATTTCTTCCATGAAATGGGTTCTCGTCTTTCTGACCATGCTCTTGACGTAGTTCACTATGCTCCTGCAACATATGAAGAAGCTAATGAAGTATTCAAGAAAGGTTTAAAGAATGAACCTGTAAGTGATGCTGAACAAGACATTTACAAAGGATACATTATGGTATTCTTAGGTGAACAATATAAGAAACATGGTTGGACTCAACAATATCATATTGGTGCACTTCGTAACAACTCTAAGTCTATGTTAAAGCAAATCGGACCTGATACTGGTTTTGATGCTATCGAAGATGCAGTTTATATGGAAAAGCTTTCTGCATTACTAGGTGCTCTAGATGCTAAAGATGCTCTTCCTAAGACTATCTTATATGATCTAAACCCTCGTGATAACTATGCTTTAATGGTTCTTGCTGGATGCTTCCAAAAGGAAGGATATAAGAACTATGTTCAAGTTGGTACTGCTTGGTGGTTCCTTGATCAATTAGATGGTATGAAGCAAAACATGGAAGCTATGATGCAAGTTACAGTTATGGCTAACGCTGTTGGTATGTTAACTGATTCTCGTTCATTCCTAGCTTATCCTCGTCATGAATATTACCGTCGTCTTCTTTGCCAATTATTTGGTAATCTAGTTGAAAGTGGTCAATATCCTGCTTCTGAAATCGAAACTTTAGGAAAAGTTGTTGAAGATATTTGCTACAACAATGCTAAAGAATTCTTTGGTTTCTAAAATTTAAAATAATTGGTTCTTACACTTATGTAGGAACCTTTTTCTTTATTTCTTTAATATAATTTGGTAGAATTAATTTACTATTAAGGAGCTATTATGAAAAAATACTATATTATTGAAATGTTTTTATATATCATTTGTTTAATTTCTTATATTGTTTTTCTTGTCTTAAATAAAGATAAAGGATTATTTTATATTTTTAAATCGTATTACACTGTTTTAGGCTTTATTGTCCCTATTATTCATATTGTAATGATCTTAATTAAACAAATTTTTGTAAAATCATATCTAGGATATAAATATGATTCAATCATGACTTATTTTGTTGTTATAGTAAATTGCATTTTATCAATTATTATTAGACGCTTTATAAGTGAAGAAGTATTTAATAAATGTAGTTTTTTGTTTTTCTTTATTGAAATAGTAATCTACTTGGTTTTAATAATTTTAGGAATAAATTTAGAAAAAAACGAAAAGAAGAAAAAGGGGCAAGTAGCACAAAAGTAATGTATTTATATAAAGATACTAAAAAGATTGCTAATTATTATAATATAATTTTCCTTTTAAGGTCTTTTTCTTTTAAATTCAATAAGTTTGTGATACAATTTTAAAGAATATTGAGGTATTTATTATGGAATATAAAACATTTAATCATAATGAAATTGAAAAGAAATGGCAAAAGTATTGGGAAGAAAATAATACTTTTTATACAGATACTCATGATTTTTCACGTCCTAAGTATTACGTATTAGATATGTTCCCATATCCTAGTGGACAAGGCCTTCACGTAGGTCACCCTGAAGGATATACTGCAACAGATATAGTTGCAAGAATGAAGCGTATGCAAGGCTATAATGTACTTCATCCAATGGGATTTGATGCATTCGGTTTACCTGCAGAACAATATGCTATTAAAACAGGAAACCATCCTGAAGGTTTTACTAAAAAGAATATTGAAACATTCACAAGACAATTAAAAACTTTAGGTTTCTCATATGATTGGTCAAAAGAAATTTCTACATGTGATCCTTCTTATTACAAATGGACTCAATGGATATTTGAACAATTATTTAAAAAAGGATTAGCTAAGCAAATTGATATGCCAGTTAACTGGTGCGAAGAACTTGGAACAGTTTTAGCTAATGATGAGGTAATTGATGGTAAGAGTGAACGTGGTGGATATCCTGTTGTTCGTAAAAATATGAAGCAATGGGTGTTAGATATACCTGCTTATGCTGAAAAGTTACTTGATGGTTTAGATAATATTGATTGGCCTGAATCTACAAAAGAAATGCAAAGAAACTGGATTGGTAAATCTGTAGGTGCTCATGTTAATTTTAAAGTAGACGCTACAAATGAAACATTTACTGTATTTACAACTAGACCTGATACTTTGTTTGGTGCAACATATTGCGTATTATCTCCTGAACATCCTTTAGTAGATAAGATTACTACTCCTGAGCAAAAAGAAGAAGTTGAAACTTATAAGAAGGTTACTTCTAGCAAATCAGAGATTGAAAGAACTGGAGATAAGGGTGAAAAGACTGGTGCATTTACAGGTGCATATGCAATTAACCCTATTAATGGTAATAAACTTCCTATTTGGATTTCTGATTATGTATTAATCACTTATGGTACAGGTGCTATTATGGCTGTTCCTGCTCATGATACGAGAGATTATGCATTCGCTAAAAAGTTCAATTTACCTATTATTGAAGTATTAAAAGGCGGAGACGTTAGTAAAGAAGCTTATACTGAAGATGGAATTCATGTAAATAGTGATTTCTTAAACGGATTAAACAAAGAAGATGCTATCAATAAAATGTTTGAATATCTAAGCGAACATAACTTAGGTGAAAAGCGTATTACTTATAGATTAAGAGAGTGGGTATTTGCTCGTCAAAGATATTGGGGCGAACCTATTCCTGTAGTTCATTATAAAGATCATGATGAAGTATTACCTTTAGATGAACTTCCTTTAGTTTTACCTGAACTTGATGATTATAAACCAAAGGTAAATGGTACAGCTCCTCTTGAAAATGCAACTGAATGGAAAAAGTATATTAATAAAGAAACAGGAGAAGAAGGTAAGAGAGAGACTAACACTATGCCTGGTAGTGCTGCTTCTAGCTGGTATTTCTTACGTTATATTGATCCTAATAATGATAAAGAATTTGCTGATCAAGAATTATTAAAGCATTGGATGCCTGTTGATTTATATGTAGGTGGACCTGAACATGCTGTAGGACATTTACTATATTCTCGTTTCTGGACTAATTTCTTGCATGATGAAGGATTATGTCCTGTAAGTGAACCTTTCAAAAAATTAATTCACCAAGGTATGATTTTAGGTGAAAATGGCGAAAAGATGTCAAAGAGCCGTGGCAACGTTATTAATCCTGATGATGTTGTAAATGAATATGGTGCTGATACACTTCGTTTATTTGAAATGTTTATGGGACCTCTTGAGGCTGCAAAACCTTGGTCAACATCAGGTCTTGATGGTGCTCATAAGTTCCTAGAACGTGTTTATCGTTTCGTAACTGACAAACAATATACTGATAAGTTTGTAAATGAATATGATACAACACTTGAAAAGATTTATAACATTACAGTTAAAAAGGTTACAACTGATTATGAATCTTTAAACTTTAACACTGGTATTTCTCAACTTATGATTTTCTTAAATGAAGCTTATAAAGCTGAAAAGATTTATGTTGGATTTGTTGAAGGTTTTGTTAAATTATTATCACCTATTGCTCCACACATTTGTGAAGAATTATGGTCTAAGTTAGGACATACAAGCAGTATTGCTTATGAAGCATGGCCAACATATGATGAAACTAAAACTATTGATAATACAGTAACATATGCTGTAAGTGTTAATGGTAAAGTTCGTGATAAACTTGAAGTAGCAGCTGACTTAAGCAAAGAAGAAGTAGAAGAATTAGCATTTGCATCTAGCAAAGTTAAACAATATACTGATGGACATGAAATTGTTAAAGTTATTGTAGTTCCTAAGAAGATTGTTAATATTGTTATAAAATAAAAATCGAAGTACATTTATGATGATTCATAGGTGTACTTTTTTGTCAAAAAATATTTTTAAAATTTAGTTGACATTTTTAAATCTATTTGATACACTATATAAGCACGTATATGTATTCGTGATAGTGGAAGGAAAAATCATTAGGATTTCCCGTTAGTACCACATTCTGTAAGAAGGAGATTAATTATCATGGCTAAGAAAATTGTAAAACAAGTTAAACTACAAATTCAAGCCGGTAAAGCTAATCCAGCTCCACCAGTAGGACCTGCTCTAGGTCAAGCCGGAGTTAACATTCCTGGTTTCTGCTCACAATTCAATGACCAAACTAAGGACAAGATGGGTTATGTATTACCAGTAGTTATTTCTGTTTATGAGGACCGTACATTTACATTCGTTGTAAAGACTCCACCTGCTTCTGACTTATTAAAGAAAGCTGCTAAGGTTGAAAAGGGTTCTGGTAACGCAAAAACTACAAAGGTTGGTTCAATCACTACAGCACAATTAAAAGAAATCGCTGAAATGAAGATGCCAGACTTAAATGCAAACGATGTCGATGCTGCAATGAACATTATTGCTGGTTCAGCTCGCAACATGGGTATCGAAATTAAGGACTAATCTAGGCCTTAAAAAGTTAAAGGATTGGAATCTTTTTAGATACAATTCTAAAAACTTGTGGGAGGTATTCCCGTTTAAACCACATTTTTAGGAGGATATATATGAAGAAAGGAAAAAAATATACTGAAGCTGCAAAGTTAGTAGATCGTAACAAGAAGTATTCTTTAGTTGAAGCTTGCGAATTAGTTACAAAAACATCTACAACTAAGTTTGACGCAACTGTTGAAGCTGCTTTCCGTCTAAACCTAGATCCAACTAAGGCTGAACAAAACCTACGTGGTGCTATTGTTCTTCCTAATGGTACAGGCAAAACTCGTAGAATTTTAGTTATCACTCGTGGTGCTAAGGTTCAAGAAGCATTAGACAATGGTGCAGATTATGCTGGAGAAGTTGAATATATCAACAAGATCCAACAAGGTTGGTTTGACTTCGACGTTATCGTTGCTACACCAGACATGATGGGACAACTTGGCCGTCTTGGTCGTGTTTTAGGACCTAAAGGCTTAATGCCAAACCCTAAGACTGGTACTGTAACAACAGACGTTGCTGGAGCTATCAAAGATATTAAGAATGGTAAAGTTGAATATCGTTGCGATAAGTCAGGAAATATTCAAGTTCCATTCGGAAAGGTATCTTTCGGTGCTGAAAAGTTAGCTGAAAACTTCAAGGCTATCTACTCAGTTCTTGTAAAGAGCCGTCCATCTACTGTTAAGGGTGAATATGTTAACGGTATCAGTGTTTCATCAACAATGGGACCTGGTGTTAAGGTAGACCCTTCTCAAACTCTTTAGTTTGAATTTAATTAGATTATTCAAAATTGAATAATGCCTAAGAAAGTAGGCGTGCGTAAGCACTTAATTTCTACCGAGGCGGAAAACAAGCCAAATATAATGGTCTTTTCTGCGCGGTAGAAAAGACTTTTATTTTTTATTACAAAATTTTAACGGAGGACAAAACTATGAAAGAAGTTATACTTCAAAAGGAAGCCCTTGTAAATGCTACTGCTGAAAAGTTTTCTAAGGCAAAGAGTGTTGTTTCATTCGATTACCAAGGATTAACTGTAGAAGCTTTCATGCAATTACGTAGAACACTTCTTAAGAATGGTTGCGAAATCTGCGTTTTAAAGAACAACATCTCTCGTCGTGCTGCAAAGGCTCAAGGTTATGATTCATTCGCTGAAACATTAACTGGACCTAAGGCTATTGCATTCTCATACAATGACGAAGTTGCTGCTGCTAGAGAACTTGCAAATTTTGCAAAGACTAACGAAAAGGTAGTTCTTGGTGCTGGTGTTGTTGACGGTAAAGAAGTTAGCGTTGCTGAAATGAAGGCAATTGCATCATTACCATCAAGAGAAACATTATTAACACAATTAGCTGCTGGTATGTTAGGAACTCTTACTCAATTAGCAATTGGCTTAAATATGCTTGTTGAAAAAGACGCTGAGTAAGTTTTAATTAATTAGAAATAATATCTAAACAAAGAAAAAAATATATACGGAGGAATTTATTATGGCAAAGTTAGATAAAGCTACATTTATTGAATCATTAAAGGAAATGTCAATTCTTGAAATTAAAGAATTAGTTGACGCTATGAAGGAAGAATTTGGTATCGACCCAACTGCAGTTGCTGCTGCTCCTGCTGGTGCTGGTGCTGCTGCTGAAGCTGAACAAACTGAATTCACAGTTGTTCTAAAAGAAGTTGGCGCTCAAAAGATTAAGGTTATCAAAGTTGTTAAGGAAGTAACTGGTCTTGGCTTAATGGAAGCTAACAAGTTATTAGCTTCTGTTCCTGCTAACGTTAAGGAAAAGGTTTCTAAAGCTGAAGCTGAAGATTTAAAGGCTCAACTAGAAGAAGCTGGCGCTGTTGTTGAAGTTAAGTAATAAATAAAAGAAAGTCATTAAAAAACCTGAGCAATTTTTTACTCAGGCTTTTTACTTTTTATATATGCAAAATTATCATTATTATTCTGAAAATGAAGAAAATTTAAAGAGTGAACCTACTTATTACGATTTTAAATATAAGAATCGTATTTATAAATTTAAAACTGATAATGGTGTTTTTTCAAAAAAATTCATTGATTTTGGATCTTATACAATGCTAAATTATTTCAAACCTAATGATTTAGATGGTTCGGTTTTAGATGTAGGTTGCGGATATGGGCCAATTGGTATTATTATATCTGATCTATATAAAATAAAGGTAACAATGGTAGACATTAATGAGCGAGCACTTGGTCTTGCAAAAGAGAATATTCGTATTAATGGTGTACAAAACGTTGACGTATTCAAAAGTGATGTCTACTCTAATGTTCCTGATTCGTTAAAATTTGCTTCTATTGTTACAAATCCACCTATTAGAGCTGGAAAAAAAGTAATATTTGATATTTATGATGGGGCTTATCAAAGATTGTTAAGTGGTGGAGAACTTTGGGTTGTAATTCAAAAAAAACAAGGTGCTCCTTCAACTAAAGCCCATCTAGAAGAATTATTTGGTAATTGTGAAATTGTGGGTAAAGATAGTGGATATTACATATTAAAAAGTGTCCGTTAGTCTATTGACAATTTGACAAAAATAATATATCATATTAAAATGCTTATAATAGCGTTTTGTACACAGTTTATTTGCAAAAAAATTAATACGACAGAGGTGCTTAAATGAGTTACAAAGTTAAAAATTTTGGTAAAAAATCAGTTAGACGTGATTACTCAAAAATTCGTACAGATATCGAATTACCTGATTTAATTTCCATTCAAAAAGACTCTTTTGATCAATTCGTAGAATCTGGTTTAAAAGAAGTTTTTGATTATGTATCACCAATTTCATCTTATGATGGAAAGAATTTACAATTATATTTCGGTGATTATTCTTTTGGCGAGCCTAAATATGACATCGTTGATTCAAAATTTAGAGAAGCTAATTATGCTAGACCTTTAAAGTGTAAAGTTCGTTTAAATAACAACGTTACAGGTCAAATTATTGAAGAAGAAATCTTCTTAGGTGATTTACCTTGGATGACTCCTGCTGGAACATTTGTTATCAATGGTGGAGAACGTGTTGTCATTTCCCAAATTGTTCGTTCTGCTGGCGTATATTTCTCAAAAGAAATTGATAAAAAGTCTGGTTTAAATAAATATTCTGGACAAGTTATACCTGGTCGTGGAGCTTGGATCGAGTATGAAATGGGTTCAAAGGACATTATGTACGGTAAATTAGACCGTTCAAAGAAGATTCCTTTAACTGTTTTATTACGTGCTTTTGGTCTTGGCACTAAGGAAAAAATTGAAGATTTATATGGTAAGAGCAAGTACTTTGATGTTACTTTCGAAAAAGAAACAACAAAGAATTCTAAAGATACAATGGAATCATCTGATGATGCACTTGTTGCTGTATATTCAATGTTAAGACAAGGCGAAAAAATCCCTGCAACTGGTGCTAGAGATTATATCGTATCTCATATGTTCGATAATCGTAGATATGATTTACAAGACGTTGGTCGTTTTAAATACAATTTAAAGCTTGATGTATTCAATCGTGCAGCAGGTTTAGTTTTAGCTAAAGATGTTGTTGCAAATGAAGACATTATTGATGAAGAATCAGGTGAAATCGTATTCGTTGAAGGCGATAAGATTGCTTCTCGTGGCGATTTAATTGCTGGTGAAGTTCTTGAAAACTTAAAGAAGGCTCGTGCTGTATTAAGACAACCTGTTAAAATGTCATGCTTAAAGGCTGATTTTGCTAGCGAAGCTGAGTGGAGAGCTGCTGAAGAAAGTGGCCAAAACTTAATGAATCAACCTACTCCATATGTTGAAGTATTATATGTTCTAGTTAACGATGGTGAAGAAACTCATGAAGTAAAAGTCATTGGTAACGATTCAAGAGAGGATGCTTTATATGTAACTTTATCTGATATTTTTGCATCTGCTTCTTATTATTTCAACTTATATGATGGTGTTGGTTCTGTTGATGATATCGATCATCTAGGAAATCGTAGACTTCGTTTAGTTGGTGAGTTATTAGTAAATCAATTTAGAACTGGTTTTGCTAAACTAGAAAAGAACATTATGGATAGAATGTCTACTATTGAAGCAACTGAAGCTCAACCTTCTAAATTAATCAATATAAAAGCATTAACAAGCGCTATTAATCAATTCTTTGGTTCATCACAATTATCTCAATACATGGACCAAATCAACCCTCTTGCTGAAATTACTCAAAAGCGTCGTATTTCCGCACTTGGTGTAGGTGGTATTGCTCGTGATAGAGCTGGTACAGAAGTACGTGACGTTCATGATACACATTATGGTCGTATGTGTCCTATCGAAACACCAGAAGGTGGTTCTATCGGTCTTATTACTTCTCTTGCTACTTATGCTCGTGTTGATAAGTATGGATTCATTCAAACTCCATATATCAAATTACAACAAGATGAATCAGGCAAGAGATTTGTTCCTGAAATTGCTAAGGACGAAAATGGTCGTTATCCTACTGATAAGTTAGTTTATATGACTGCTTTACAAGAAGAAGGCCACGTAATTGCATCTGCATCAACTCATCTTGATGATGCTGGTTACATCACTGACGAAAGAGTTATCGGTCGTTTAAACGGTGAAACTAAGGTATTTAATAAAGATGAAATTGAATACATGGACGTATCTCCTAAACAAGTTGTTTCAGTAGCTGCTGCTTGTATTCCTTTCCTTGAGCACGATGATGCTACTCGTGCGCTAATGGGTTCAAACATGCAACGTCAAGCTGTTCCTATTATTGCGCCTGAAGCTCCTATTGTTGGTACTGGTATGGAACATACTGCTGCTCATGACTGTGGTTCTGCCGTTATTGCAAATAATGATGGTGTAGTAGATTATGTTGATAGTAAAAAGATTGTTGTTCAAGAAGACAATGGATATTTACATGAATATAAATTAAATTCATTCTTACGTTCTAACGCTTCAACAACTGTATGGCAACGTCCTATTGTTAAACCTGGTGATGTTGTTCAATATGGCGACATTATTGCTGATGGTCAATCTATGCAAAACGGAGAATTAGCTCTTGGTAGAAACGTTCGTGTTGCATTCATGACATGGCAAGGTTACAACTACGAAGACGCTGTTATTATGTCTGAAAATCTAGTTAAGAACGATGTTTATACATCAGTTCATATGGAAGTTCATTCAATTGATTGTAAGACAAGTAAGTTAGGTAGAGAAGAATTTACTCGTGACATCGATGGTGTTGATGAAAAGAGTAAGAGATTCTTAGATGAACGTGGTATTGTTATTCCTGGTACTGAAGTTCATGAAGGAGATATTCTTGTTGGTAAGATTGCTCCTAAGGGTGAAACTGATCAAACAGCTGAAGAAAAATTATTATATGCTATCTTTAATGAGAAGAGTAGAAACATGAAAGATAAGTCTTTACGTGTAAAACATGGTGAAGATGGTATTGTTCAATCTATTCAATACTTCTCAAAAGCTAATGGTGATGACTTAGCTCCTGGTGTTCTTGAAAGAGTTAGAGTTTATATCATTCAAAAACGTAAAATCGGTGTTGGTGATAAGATGTCCGGTCGTCATGGTAACAAAGGTGTTATTTCAAACGTATTACCTGTAGAAGATATGCCATATTCAGCAGATGGTCAACCAATTGATATTATGCTTAACCCTCAAGGCGTTCCTTCACGTATGAACATCGGACAAATCATGGAATTACATGTTGGTTTAGCTGCTAAGAAGTTAGGTTACAAGGTTGCTACTCCAGTATTTGATGGTATTTCTCAAGAAGAATTAAAAGACATAATGGTTGAAGCTGACGTACCAGTTGATGGTAAGATTACATTATACGATGGACGTACTGGTGAACCATTTGAAAATAAGATTAACGTTGGTATTATGTACTTTATCAAGTTAAACCACATGGTTGACGATAAGTTACATGCACGTAGTACTGACCAATATACAAAAGTTACACAACAACCAATGGGTGGTAAAACTCAAAATGGTGGTCAACGTTTCGGAGAAATGGAAGTTTGGGCTCTTGAAGGTTACGGAGCTGCTCACACATTACAAGAAATGTTAACACTTAAATCAGATGATATGGTTGGACGTAATTTCTTAACTAAGAACATTGCAGAAGGTAAACATGTTCCAACTCCTGGTATTCCAGAAAGTTACTTAGTATTAACTCGTGAATTAAGAGCACTAGGTATACATGTTGAACTTATTTCTGAAAATGGTGAAAATGTTGTTGAGAAGTCAATTGTTGATTATAACGATGACTCTGACAGAAGATTTAAAGCATAATAGGAGGTTAATTGATTATGAGTAAAAAATATCAATACATGCGTGTGAGACTTGCATCTCCTGAAGAAATTATTTCTTGGTCTCACGGTGAAGTAAGAAATCATGAAACAATTAACTATCGTACTTTAAAACCAGAAGATGATGGTTTATTCTGCGAAAAGATCTTCGGACCTACTAAGGATAACCAATGTAAGTGCGGTAAATCTAAAAAGGGTGCTGACAGAGGAACTGTTTGTAAAGTTTGTGGTGTTGAAATCACTGATAAAAAGGTTCGTCGCGAACGTTTTGGTCATATCAAATTAGCTTCTCCTGTTGTTCACACTTGGTTCTTAAAGAACAGCCCTTCTCGTTTAGCTTTATTACTTGGTATACAAGCTAAACAACTTGAAGATGTTGTTTACTATAATAGTTATATTGTAACTGGTGAAGTTAATCCTTTAACTGGTTACACTATTAAAGAAAATCAAACTGATAATAAATATTCGAAGTTTGATATTGTTTCCGAAACTGAATATACATCACTTTGTGAACACAACAATCCAAGTGATGTAAATAAAGTTATCGGAACTGGTGCAGAAGCTATTAAAAAGCTTCTTCACTCTCTTGATTTAAAGAAAGAAGTTCAAAAGTTACGTAACAAGCTTAAAGAAAACTCTAAAGCAGATAGAGAAAAAACTATTAAGAGATTAAGCGTAGCTGAAGCTTTCCTTGAATCTGATAACAATCCTGAATGGATGGTTCTTGATGTAATTCCTGTAATTCCACCTGATATCAGACCTATGGTTATTCTTGATGGTGGTAAGCCAGCTACTAACGATTTAAACGATTTATATAGAGTTATTATTAGCCGTAACAATCGTTTAAAAGAATTATATAATCAAGAAGCTAGCCACTTAATTATTAAGAATGAAAAGCGTTTATTACAAGGTGCAGTTGATGCATTAATTGATAATGCTAAACACCCTTCAAAGAACACTAATGATAGAAACTCAAATCTAAAGTCTTTATCTGAAATGTTACGTGGTAAACAAGGACGCTTTAGACAAAACCTACTTGGAAAACGTGTTGACTATTCAGGTCGTTCAGTTATTGCTGTAGGTCCAAGTTTAAAGATGTACCAATGTGGTCTTCCACATGAAATGGCTTTAATCTTATTTGAGCCATATGTAATCAAAGGATTACTTGAACAAAATGAAGATATGACATTCAAGAAAGCTCGTGATTGTGTAAAAACTCATGATTCACGTGTATGGCCAATTCTTGAAGATGTAATTAGAGAACATCCAGTTTTATTAAACCGTGCTCCTACATTACACAGACTTGGTATTCAAGCATTTGAACCAATTCTAGTTCAAGGTAAAGCTATTCGTCTTCACCCACTTGTATGTCCTGCGTTCAACGCTGACTTCGATGGAGACCAAATGGCTGTCCATTTACCTCTATCTCTTGAAGCTCAAGCTGAAGCTAGATTGTTAATGTTAGCTTCTAACAATATCCTTAACCCTAAGGATGGATCTCCTGTTGCTACACCTTCACAAGATATGATTCTAGGTAACTATTATCTTTCTCTTGAACGTAAGTTCAATCAAGGTCATGTTGATACATTACCTAATGGTGTTGAAGTTGTTGATGACTTAAATTCATATGATTTTGATGCTGTATTAGCTAATCAAAGATATGATCAAGGAGAAACAATTGCTGTAGGTAATGAAACTGATGGATACGATTTATATCGTGTTGCTGAACACAATGAAGGTAAGTTCTTCTCATCTTATAATGAAGCATATTTAGCTTATAAAAATGGTTTCATTACACTTCATACTCGTATTTTCGTTGATCCACACAATCTTAACGTTGATACATTAACAACTAAGAGATTCGATGGTATTGATATTGAAGGTAAATATTTATTCACTACAATGGGTAAATTAATTTTCAATACAATCTTAAGTGAAAATCTTCCTTATGTTAATAATGCTAAGGGTGAAAAATCTAAAGACCCTAACAAGACTACTGATCCACTTGATTTATTAGACCCATTAAAGCCTAGTACAATTAAGAATTACATCTTTGATCCTAAGTGTGATAAGGTTAGTGACTTCTTAGCTCGTGGTGAAAGAAAAGCATTTGGTAAGAAATTATTAAGTGGTATTATTTCTGAAGTATTTAAGAAGAGCCAATTAGCTGAAACTTCTAAGATGCTTGATAGATTAAAAGACCTTGGTTTCCAATATTCAACAATTTCTGGTATTTCAATTTCTATTGCTGATATCGATAACTATTCTAAGAGAATTGAATATATTGAAGACGCTAATAAACAAGTTGACTTCATTAAGACAAGATATAACTTCGGTTTCATTAATGAAAAAGAACGTTATTCAAAAGTTTGTGCTGTTTGGAGAAAGACTCGTGATGACGTTGAAGCTGGTCTATGGGATGAAATGAGTCAACGTAAAGATAACTCAATCTTCATGATGGCTGATTCAGGATCACGTGGTTCTAAATCTAACTTCGCCCAATTAGCAGGTATGAGAGGATTGATGGCTGACACTAACGGTCGTGCAATCGAAGTTCCTGTTACTTCAAACTTCTATGAAGGTTTAACTATTTCAGAATTCTTCATTTCATCACATGGTTCAAGAAAAGGTTCAACAGATACTGCCTTAAAGACAGCTGAATCTGGTTACATGACTCGTCGTTTAGTAGACGTTGCTCAAGATGTAATTATTACTATTGATGATTGTGGTACTTCTGAAGGATTCAAGGTATCTAAGTTAATTGATACTGATGACAACAACAAGGTATTAGCTACTCTTGGTAGTCGTTGTGAAGGAAGATATTTAGCTTGCGATACATTTGATAATAATGGTGTATTAATTGGTAAGAGAAATCAACTAGTTAATGAAGAAATCAAGAATAAGCTTGATGCAGATGACGGATCTGCTCCTGAATTTGTATATATCCGTTCTAACTTAACATGTAAAGCTCCTACAGGTTTATGTGCTAAGTGTTATGGTCTTGACCTAGCTACTAAGAAACCAGTTGAAATTGGTGAAGCAGTCGGTGTTATTGCTGCTCAATCAATTGGTGAACCTGGTACTCAGTTAACAATGCGTACATTCCACAATGGTGGTGTTGCTTCCGGTGGAGATATTACACAAGGTTTACCTCGTGTAGCCGAACTATTCGAAGCTCGTAACCCTAAAGGTAAAGCTACTTTAGTTGAAATTGATGGTGTTGTTAAGAAAATTGAAACTAGCAAGACTGCTGGTAGAATCATTACAATTGTTAATGAAAAGACTGGTGAAGAAGCTGAATACAAAGTTGATGGTGTATCTGAATTACTTGTAAGCGAAGGACAATCAGTAACTCGTGGCGATAGACTTATGAAAGGTCGTATTGCACCAAAAGAATTACTTCGTATCTGTGATGAAGAAACAGTTGAACATTACATCATTGATGAAGTTCAAAAACCATATATTACTCAAGGTGTATCAATTTCTGATAAGCACATTGAAATTATCATCCGTCAAATGTTAAGAAGAATTCTTATTGTTTCTGAAGGCGATTCTAAGTTCTTACCAGGTCTACAATATTCTGCTCGTAAGTTCAAACAAACTGTAAATGAAATGTTTACACAAGGTCTTGAATCAGGCAAGATGCCTAACTTACCAGTAGCTAAACCATTATTACTTGGTATTACTAAGGCTGCATCAGCTTCTGATTCATTCTTATCAGCAGCATCATTCCAAGAAACAACTCGTGCATTAACTGATGCTGTTATTCGTGGACAAAAAGATTACTTACTAGGATTAAAAGAAAATGTTATCATTGGTGGTTTAATCCCTGCAGGTACTGGTATCCTTGAAGAGGAAGAATTTGTAAGTCCAGCTCCTAGATTTGAAGATGAAGAAACTACATCTGTTCATTCAAATTTTGTAGTTGAAAATCCAACTCCAGTAAATTTCGATGACGATGATCAAACAGATGACGATATGGTTCCTAATTCTGAAGATAACTACGAGGAAGATAATCAATCTTCTGAAGAGATTTAATAAATTAGAGTTCTAAGTTTTACTTAGAGCTCTTTTTTTATAGAGTATAAGTCTAAAATTTATACAAATTAAAAAAAATGTCCGAAATTTAGACTAAAATTAAAGATTATATTGCTAATCCATTAAATTGGATTTACTGTTAGATAATGAAACATTTATTAATATTTGATTATTTCAATATCTTGATATTACATATAAAATACACTTGTAATTAATACAGGAGGTATATATTTTATGTATTATGGTGCAGGAACTTATGAAGCTTTTGTTAAGCCTTTAAAACCAGAAGGCGTTGATAAAAAGTCAGCTTATATTATTGGTACAGGATTAGCAGGATTATCTGCTGCTTTCTATCTTGTGCGTGATGGTCAAATGAAGGGTGAACATATTCACTTACTTGAAAAACTAGAATTAGCTGGTGGATCATGTGATGGTAGAAAAGATATAACTAAAGGATTCTACATGCGTGGTGGACGTGAAATGGATAACCATTTCGAATGTATGTGGGATTTATATAGAGATGTTCCTTCTATTGAAAACCCAGGTTTATCAGTACTTGATGAATATTATTATTTAAATAAAAAAGATCCAAATTATTCTTTATGCCGTGCATCTACTGATTGTGGTAAAGATGCTCATACTGATAAATTATTTAAACTAGATAGAGCTAGTTGTATGGCTCTTCAAAAATTATTTATGACTCCAGAAAAAGATCTTGAAGATAAAAAGATTAGTGAAGTATTACCTGATTCTTTCTGGGATACAAATTTCTGGTTATACTGGCAAACAATGTTTGCATTCCAAAAGTATTCTTCAGCTCTTGAAATGAAGCGTTATTTATGTCGTTATGTTCATCATATTGATGGTTTACCTGATTTTTCAGCTTTAAGATTTACAAAATATAATCAATATGAATCAATGATTTTACCACTTGCTAAATATCTTGAATCAAAAGGTGTAAAGATTGAATATGGTGTTGATGTAAAGAACGTTGTATTCGAAAATAAGAATGGTAAAAAGGTAGCAAAAAAGATTGAAATTTTAAGAAATGGTAAGAAAGAAGAAATCGGTCTAGTAGAAGATGATTTAGTATTTATTACTAATGGATGTTGTACTGATAGTTCTTGTTACGGGGATCAAAACACTGCTCCTGATCTATCTAAATTACAAGATGGAAGAGGTGAGTCTTGGGATCTTTGGAAAAACATTGCAGCTCAAGCAGATCATGGTGAATTTGGCAACCCTGACAAATTCTGTTCAGATATAAATGCAACTAACTGGATGAGTGCAACTATACAAACAAGTGATGAAGATATAATTCAACATATCATTAATGTATGTAAACGTGATCCACGTTTAGGAAAAGTAACAACAGGTGGTATTGTTACTGTAAAAGATAGTACAGAAAATTGGTATTTATCTTGGACAATTAACCGTCAACCACAATTTAAATCTCAAGATAAAAATAGCGTACTTGTTTGGGTTTATTCATTAAGTACAATTAAACCAGGTAACTATGTAAAGAAAGCTATGAAAGATTGTACAGGTATTGAAGTATGTAAAGAATGGTTATATCACATTGGTATTGATAAGTCTAAAATCGATGACTATGCTAAAAATAAATGTAATACAACTACTTGCTACATGCCATATATAAATGCATTCTTCCAACCAAGAAAGTGGTCAGATCGTCCTCTTGTAGTACCTCATAATGCTGTTAACTTTGCATTTTTAGGTCAATTTGCTGAAACTCCTAGAGATACTATTTTCACTACAGAATATTCTATAAGAACAGGTATGGAAGCCGTATATACATTACTTAACATTGATAGAGCAGTACCTGAAGTTTGGGGTAGCCAATATGATGTTCGTGAATTATTAAAAGCATGTTATTATGCACTTGACAAGAGAAGTCTTGAAGATTGTAAATTAACACTTAAAGAAAAGACAATGCTAAAGATTGTTAAGAAAAAAACAAAGAACACAGATATTGAATTACTTCTAAAAGATAGTGGTCTTATAAAATAATACACAAAATCTCCTTATATTTTTAAGGAGGTTTTTTTTAAGTTGTGCTATCATATAAGTAGGATGGTTTAAATATGAGTAGTTTAACAACAAAGAAAGCAATAGCTTATTCATTAAAAGAATTATTATTAGAAAAACCTTTATCAAAAATAACAATAAATGATATTACAGAACGTTGTGATATTAATAGACAAACTTTTTATTATCATTTTTCTGACATCGTCGACCTTGTTGAGTGGATGTGTATTGAAGATGCTGATAAAGCTCTTAAAGATAAAAATAATTATGCTAATTGGCAAGAAGGATTTCTTGAGATATTTAAATTACTTGAAAAAGATAAAGTATTTATTTCTAATATCTATCATTCAGTACCACTTGAAATTTTAACAAAATACTTACACAAACTAGTATATCCTGGAATTTATAGAGTTGTTGATGAAAAATCTAAAGGAGGACATGCTAGAGAAGAAGACAAAGAATTTGTTACAAAATTCTACATGTATGCATTTGTTCAAATAGTTTTAGAGTGGGTTAAAAACGATATGAAAGATGATCCTGTACAAATTGTAAATAGAGTATCAACAATTGTTGAAGGTACTATTGAAAAATCAGTGTTAAATATAAAATAAATATTGTAAAATATTAATAATCAATAGGTGGGTGATATTATGGAAAATGATTCAAATTTTAAAGATATAAAATATCGCCCTTTTATTTCGGCAAATTTGCTTAGAATTATAGCAATCTTTTTACTAGGAATAGCAGAAATAGCAGCAGTTGCATTACTATATCTTAGAATGACTGGTGAGCTAACGGATCAAGGTAAAGAATCACTTTTATTTTATAAATCTCTTGTAAATATTAGTACACCACTTATATTAGTTACAATTTTAGCTAACATCACAAGAAATAAACAAAAATTAAAAAGATACTGTATTATTTATTTTAGTTTGGCGCTTGGTTTTTATTTAGCAGAGATATTAATATTTAGATTCTTTATTGTTCCATTTCTAGAAGATACATTCTTATATATGTTAAATATTGAGGGAACAATGCCACAAGAAGCACATGAATTTATATTAAAAATTGTTTCTTATATTTCTTCTATTTTTGCAAATTTAAATACTTTTTTAGATATTTTTATATGTAGTTTATTTGCTTTCTTTATTCTTTATGAACCTAATTTTAAATCGAAAAAGAAACTATTAATTTTTAGATTATGTGCATTAATTCCTGTAATTTATTTTATAATCTCTAATATTTTAAATGCATTATATAATTTTGGTATTATTACATTTGGCGTTGAGGTTGGAGCATTACTTGTACATAGAAATTATGTTTGTTTTTTGTTTTTCTTTGTTATAGTTTTATATTTAAAATATCGAGAAACAAAAATTAATCAAAAAAATGAAAAGTTTATGGAATATGAAAAATATGCTAATACAAATAAAGGATTATTATTTTTTAATTTAGCAGTTATTAGTCTTATTTTAATATTATCTTTATTAGATTTCTTATTATCATTTATTCCTAATGCAAGTAATTTAAATATAGGAACTTCATATAATATATGTTTATGTACACCTCTATTATTATTCTTTAATAATCAAAGAAAAAAACATAATAAAATTACAGCTTTTTTAGTTACAAGTTATATGTCTATCATCTTTTTTGTTGTTTTCTTGTTTTTTGTGCTTATTGCAGATGAAGCATATAAATATATAGAGATGGTAGCAGAAATTTTTAGAGCATTAACCCCTTAGATATTTATACAAAATATTAAATTTGTATATTTATTTTTTGTTTTAATAAAGCTATAATCAAATTATAGAAAAGGAGATTATTTTATGAAAAGATTTTTAAAAGCACTTGGAGTTTTAGGCGTTGCTTCAGCATTTGCATTCAGCGCTGCTTCATGTTCAAATGCTACTCAAAAGTATGCAGATAAGATTAACGAAGAAGCTGGAGACGATGATGGCAAATATGTCACTTATGAAGAAGCTAAGAAAAAATTAGGTGATGAATGTATCGATATCACTGTTACACTTTTAGGATCTACTAATGGTGTTTTAGTAGCTTGTAAAGGAGTAAAGACTCAAGAAGATCTTCAAGCTAAACTTAATAATGGTGAAGAAGTTAAAGGCATCGTAATTACTGTAGTTAACAATAATTGTGTTGCTGCTACATATAAAACTATCCAAACATCAGATTTAAAGAAATAAGAAAGAGTGAACTGTAGAAATACAGTTCTTTTTCAAGAATTATGAAAAAGAATGCATTAAAAAATATATTATCGTTATTAATTATAATTGTTTCAGTCTTTGCGTTTGCCTCTATGTTTATGTCTGCTTTAACAAATGGTGAAGAAACATATAAAGGTGTTGATCTTGCGTTTGGTAAGGAATTAAATGAATATACTGTATTCGGACAAACAACTAAAATAACAATTAAATCATCTATTTATGTAATTGTTGGTTATTTATTACCACTTTTAGCTACCCTTATTTCTGTTTTCTTATTATTTATTAAAAGTAAAGCAGGAAATGTTATATTAAGCATTTTAATATTTGCAGTATTTTTAGTTTCTTTTGTTTTGCTGCTAAACATTGGTATTTATTCAAGTTATGATTTAACTATAACTGGCGTAATTAATAATGTAACAACATTTGACTTTAGTTCTTATACTTTCACTAAAGAAGGTATTAAGTGTTTACTAGCACTAGTTTTAGGTGCCTCGTTTAGTTTTTCGAATGTATGCATAAGCCTAATCAAATAAGTCTAGACAAGTTCTAGGCTTTTTCTTTTGTCATAATCAAAACTCTTGACTCTTTAATAAAAAGATATATAATATAGTTAGTCTTAACTAACAAGTTGTGACTAGGAGGTTTTATGTCCGAATTATTTAGTCGAGTTTTAGCGCTTCATTCTGCCCCTGCCATTTGCGGAATTAAAGCTAGTAATCTAATTAGTATAAATATTGATGAAGTATCAGATTTAATTGATGATATTATTGAAGTTAATCAAAATTATAATCCCTCTCTTTATATTAAAATCCTTCAAGTAAAGAATAGAAGAGTTTTAATTCTTGTTTATAGAAAAAACATATTAGAACAAACTTTATTCGATACTAAAAAATTATGTTTCCTTAGTGATTTTGGCTATCCTCAAGAAAAAAATATTGATGTTTTACTAAATTATTTAAAAACTCGATTAAATAATTCGGATAGTTTCCCTCATGAGATTGGAATTTTTTTAGGCTATGAATTAAACGATGTATTAGGTTTTATAAATCATAAAGAGTGTGTTTACCAAGGACTTTGGAAAGTATACTCAAATAAAGAAGAAAAAATCCGATTATTTAACAAATTTAAACAATGCACACAAAAAGTTATCTATTATTTAGATAACGGTTATAAACTAGAAAGCTTTATGAAATAGGAGGAATTTAAACATGAATGCTATAGTTATATATTGGTCAGCTACAGGTAACACTGAGAGCATGGCAAACAAAATTGGTGAAACATTAAACGTTGAAGTTAAGAATGTTTCAAGTATTACAAGCGAGGAAGCTTTAAAATATGATACATTAATCTTAGGATGCCCAGCTATGGGAGCTGAAGAATTAGAAGATGGTGAATTTAGACCATTCTTTGATGACTTAATGAAGTCTCTACGTAGTCAAAGATTATTTTTATTTGGTTCATTTGGCTGGGGAGGCGGCGAATGGATGAGAAATTGGGAAGAAGAAGTTAAACAAGATGGAAAGAATCTTTGCGCAAAAGGCTTGATTTCACCAGGTGATGCAAGCGAAATTGATCAAAGTGAGTTTGATGAATTTATTAATTCTATAAAAGCTTAATATGTTTTTAATTATTCAAACTCTCACTTTGGCTCTTCTAATCCCTTTTCTTGGAACAATGCTGGGATCATGTATGGTATTTTTCCTTAAGAAACAAATAAATGATAAAGTTTTAAAAATATTGTTAGGATTTTCTTCAGGAGTAATGATTGCGGCTGCTGTATGGTCGCTCTTACTACCAGCAATAAATTCTTTTGATGAAAAATCTAATTTACGTTGGATTGTTCCTTCTCTTGGATTTATTATCGGTATTATTATTTTATTTATTACTGATAAATTAGTTCCTCACACGCATATTGATGATTTAGAAGAAGGAATTGATAAGCACAAACTAAGCAAAACGTTTAAACTTTTTTTAGCAATTACTATTCATAATATTCCTGAAGGATTAGCAGTAGGTCTTGTTGTTGCAAGTGCTATTAATAATTCTGTAGAAGTCGAGAGAGCCGCTTTAATATTATCTTTAGGTATTGCAATCCAAAATTTTCCAGAAGGTGCTGTTGTAAGTATGCCACTTAAAGAAAGTGGTTTAACTAAGGGTAAAGCTTTCCTTTACGGCGTAATCTCTGGAATTGTAGAACCTCTAGCAGCTTTAATTTCTTTACTCATAGCAAGTCAAATAACAATTATTTTACCTTATGCGTTATCGTTTGCTGCCGGAGCTATGATTTATGTTGTAGCAGATGAATTAATTCCTGAAGCAAATCAAGGAGGAAAATCTAGTTTAGCAACACTTGGCTTAGCAATTGGTTTTATATTAATGATGATATTAGATATTACACTTAGTTGAGGTATATATGTATAAAATTATTTTATCAATAGATGGAATGAAATGCGGAATGTGTGAAGCACACATTAACGATTTAGTTAGAAAAAAAATAAAAGTTAACAAGGTATCATCTAATCACAAGAAAAACGAAACAACAATTATTTGTGATACTTATTTAAGTAATGAATTACTAAATAATATATTTGATGGTAGTGGTTATAAAATAAATAATGTCAAAAGAGAAGATGCTAAAAAGACAATATTTGGTTATAAATAATGAATACTTAATTAGAAAGTTGATTTCTAATTAAGTTTTTTTATATATTTTATACAAAAATAGCATATGATTGTAAATTTATAATAAAATTAAGGCTTTTTTATTTATTTTAATATATAATAAATTGAGGTATTTTAATATGAAGATTGGGTTACGTAATATTAAGACAGCTATTTCAGTTTTAATTTGTTTATTAATATATATTGTTATTATATTTTTTGCGTATGCTATAAATAAATCAATTCCTAGAAGTGCAAAGATTGCAACACAGTTATATACACCTTTCTTTGCCTGTTTAGCAGCCGCATACAGTGTTTCTAGTAATAAAACTAAATCTCTAGGACAAGCTAGACTTCGTTTTCTAGCTTCCTTAATTGGAGGATTATTTGGACTTTTAATTGTTTCTATTTATCAACTTACAGGTCACGAGTGGCCTTTCCAACATATATCTGCTACAGGTAATCCTACATATGACAAAACAGGCTTTTTTGAAACAGGATGGCTTGCTGGAAACCCTTTTACAAGTGAAGATTTGACAGTGGAGTTTATACTTTCATTTATTCCGCCAATTATATTATCAGCTTTAGCTGTTATACTTGTTATTTGGTTTTGTAATGTTATTGGTAAAAGTGATTGTGCATTTATTGCCGTACTTACACTAACTGCTGTTATGTGTTCACTTGGTACAAATCCTATTGTTTATGGTCCTAATAGAATTTTATCTACTATGATTGGTATTGCAGTAGCATTAGTAGTAAACTTAGGTGGTCATCGTATTAGACATAACGATAAAGCTAAACTTGTCTTTTCTTTAGATGGTATGAATTTACAAGATAACGATAAATTATCAGGATATAAATTATATCAACTAGAAAAATTAATTGAAGAAGGTGCTGACGTTACCCTTTATACAACACGTACTCCTTCAACAATTTGCAAAATGATAAAAGAAACTAAAATTACTACACCTGTTATTTGTATGTCTGGGGCTTGTTTATATGATTTTTCGAAAAAAGAATATTCACATGTAAATTATATTAACCCAAATACTTGCAAAAGACTTAATAACTTATTTGATTCACTAAATGTTTGCCCATTTATTAGTAAAATTGAATATAATCATCACTATGTTTATTCTAAAGATATAGAAACAAAAACTAAAGAAGTTTATTTCAATTTTAAAAAAGATGAGGCTTATATATCATTTCATATTCAAAAGAATATTTCTTTTGACAACACAGTTTACTATATGATTTTAGATAAAACTAAAAAAATAGATCAAATAGAAGAAGAAATAAAAAAACTTAATTTAGATGATATTTTTGTTTTAAAACTTGATAGTAGTGAAAGAAACATTAATTATAAAGGCAATTCTTATTTAAAAATATATTCAAAAAGTATTTTAGACTTATCGTGCTTAAAAGATTATAAT
>CAVEPF010000024.1:0-1113 GCA_963617645.1 Anaerotignum sp.
ATGTAGCAGATAATATAGAAGATACTGTTCCTGACAAATTATATATGACTGAACGTCTATCAGATTATGCTGTCTATGAAAATAGATTTCTATATAAACTTCTTTGTTATTTAAGAGATTTTGTTGAACTAAGACTTTCTAATATTGAAAAATTAAGAAAAACATATGTTTGTGATTTATATGCTAAAAAACAAAAATCATCTAAGTCAAGAAACACTGAATTTGAACTTATATTCCATGATGAAAATTATAATAATGAATATCCTTTAAAGAATAAAGTTGATGATGATTTGATTTCTCGTATTAAAGATATAGGTCAAATAACAAATATGTTATTAAATACTAATTTAATGCTAGAAGTATCTGCATCTCCTTTAGTTAGAGATCCTATTACAAAAACTAATGTTCTTAAGATGAATAACGATTTCGTAAAAAGTTTAGCTTTATATGATTATCTAATAGGATACACAGGAAAAGGATACGACGAGGAAGAAGTTATTAAAGAATATCAACCATATTCTTTACTAGTTAGTGATGAACTTGCTGAAATCAGTTCAATTCTTACTTTTTTAACTTATAAGTTTGGTAATGAAATTGAAGATTTACTCGAAAATAATTATCAAATTGAATTAAAACGCCTCGAAGAAGAAGAAAATCAAAAACTTGCAGCTAAAATTAAACGTTTAAAGAAAAGAGTTTTAGAATCAGGTGTTAGTCAAGAAGAATACATGGTAATGCTTGAAGAAAGAAATAAGACTCTTGAACAAGATAGTTTAGAACTTAAAAAATGTGAAAAAATTATTGATGATTTAAATAATAATATTAATGATTTAAATAAAACAATATCTGACCAAAATGATTCAATTTCACGTTTAAATGAAACTATCAAGGAAAAAGATGAGGAAATTAATACTTTAAATATAACTCATAAACAAGAGCTTGATGAAATAAACGAATCTCATCAAAATGAAATTAATACTTTAAATAAAACTTATCAACAAGAGATTGATCAAATAAATGAAACTCATCAAAATGAAATTGATAATTTAAATTCAACTTTTGATGAGGAAAAAATTAAAATTCGAGAAGATTGTTACACGGAGTTTAGTGATC
>CAVEPF010000024.1:1123-5610 GCA_963617645.1 Anaerotignum sp.
TTAGTGATCAAGTTAAGGATTTGTATTCACAAATTGATTCTCTAAATGAAAAATATGATTTAAAAGAAGATGACCATAAAAAAGAGATTATTGATCTAGAAAATGATTACGAAGAAAAAATAGAAGTAATCAATTTTGATAAGGATAAATTAGATAAAGAACTAAAAGAAGCTAAAGAAAATATGCAAAAATTAAGTGATGAACTTGATTTTAAAAAAGCGGAACTTGATTGTCAGATGGCAATGAATGGTACTCTTAAAGCAAGTAAAGATTTAACTTTAGAAGAAAAGTTTAAACAACTTGAAAGAAATTATAAGTTATATACTAAGTTCTATAAAGAACAATGGAGCTTAACTAAAAAGGCTATAAGAAAAGAAGTTCTTTGGAAGAAACAACAAAAAGTAAAAAAGAATAAGATTGTAGAAAATACAGCTAATAAAGAAAATGAAAAAATTGAAGAACAAAATATAAACGAAAATAATGAATAAATTAGTTAGGAGGTATAAGAAACATGGTTAAAGAAACTAAAAGAGAAAAAAATAAAAAGAAACCTTATATAATTTTAAGTTTAATATTTATTATTATCTTTATAATGCTTTTTATATCTCTAACATACCAACATTATAAATATCCTAATGGTTTTATTTTTAAAGATTATGGTTTAAGGATTATCCTATTTATTCTTATTTTACTTTGTATAATATTTGGTATTTTAGTAAGCAAACAATTGTATCTAGAAAAGTTTAAGTTTGGAAAGAAAATATATAAGTCTGTTGATTTTAAATTAATGGATGAAGATGAGAAAGAAATAAAAGATGATTCTTATTTATATAGTTTATTACTTAAACATAACGAGGATATTGATTTCTTATTTGAAAATGATCATTTATTACATGATAATCTTGAAAAAACTCCAAAACCAGATAATGGATCACGTTTCTATATGTTAACTCATATAGATAATCAAATGAAGAGTTTTGTAGACCCTTCATATAACAATTCAATTACATTAGAAGAACTATGTAATGAATTTAGAAATTTCTCTTCTTATAAATTACATCTATATTATGATATTAAAGATATAAGAAGATTTATTTCAGGCCTTGCGGTAACAAAACTTATTTTATTACAAGGTATGTCAGGTACAGGTAAAACAAGTTTAGCTTATGCGTTTGGTGAATATTTAAATAATAAAACAGTAGTTGTTCCTATTCAACCTATGTGGAAGGAACGTACTGATTTAATTGGTTATTATAATGAATTCACTAAGAAATTTAATGAAACAACTTTATTAAATAAAATGTATGAAGCTAATTATAATAAAAATATTTATATAACTGTATTAGATGAAATGAATATTGCGCGTGTAGAATACTATTTTGCAGAATTCTTATCACTTCTTGAATTACCTAATCCTGAAGGTAGAAATATAGACGTTGTAAGTGATGTTTGGGAAAGTGATCCTAAACTGCTTAATGAAGGTAAATTAAGATTACCTATAAATATGTGGTTTATAGGTACAGCTAATAACGATGACTCTACATTTGCTGTATCAGATAAAGTTTATGACCGTGCAATGGTTTTAAATCTTGATAAGAAAGCTGAACCTTTTGAAGGAAAGCCTACATCATGTGACCCTATTTCAGTAGTTCATCTGTATGAACTATTTAAAAAAGCTCAACTTAAAAATAAGTTAAGTCAAAGAAATAGAAGAAGAATTGACTTACTTGATAAATATCTAATTGAAACATTCTCACTTACATTTGGTAACCGTATTATGAAACAAATTGAACAATACGTTCCTGTTGTTGTAGAGTGTGGTGGAACTGAATTAGACGCAATAGATGATATTATATCTCGTAAAATATTACGTAAACTTGAAAGTAAAAATCCTGTTTATGTTAGAAGCCAAAGTGAGGCTTTAATTAATAAAATTAATGATTTGTTTGGTGAAAATAAGTTAGAACAATGTATCGAACAAATAAGACATCTTGAACAAAACAACTAGGAGGCAAAAAATGGTTAAAATTAAAAAAATAATACTTCTGTTTACATATTTAATTGCCATTACTTTAGGTGGTCTTGGATGTTTTTTTGCTTTGTCTTATTTTGGTAAGATTAATACTAAAACATCACTTGAAATTACTATTGATGATGTAACTTGTACATATAATGGTAAAGCTAATTATGCAAATTCTTATAAAATTACTAATGGTGAACTTGGTAAAGGCGATACTATAAACATTACCTATTTAAATAGCCAAACTAATGTAGGAGAATGTGTATCTGATGCTAGAGTTCAAATTATAAGTAGTAATAATACTGATATTACTAATCAATATAATATTGATGTTATTAAAGGTAAAATTACAGTAAATAAAGCCAACATAACAGTAAATGTTACTAATACTGTTGATTATGAGACTTATTCAGAGGACTTAGACTTAAGTGGAATCTTTACATTAACTAGTGGTAATGTACCTGAACAATTAATGTTATATCCATTTGTTACAAGTGAATATAAAAGAGATAGCACAAGTGTACCTCTAGAGTGTAAAGTTGTTACAAGAGACACTTATGTTGATATGTCTGATAATTTCAACATAAAAGTAAATGGTGTAGCAAAATTTAATAAGATCCCATTAACTATTAAGACTAATTCAAAGTCTAAAACATTTGATGATTCTTATTTTGAGATTTCAAGCGATGATTATATTG
Organism: Anaerotignum sp.; assembly: GCA_963617645.1. Taxonomy (GTDB): domain Bacteria; phylum Bacillota_I; class Bacilli_A; order Acholeplasmatales; family Anaeroplasmataceae; genus JAEELC01. The sequence goes on from CAVEPF010000024.1 coordinate 3,842, forward strand.
TAAATGGTTTATATGAAGGTGATTCTATTGAGTATAGTGGAACATATAGTAATATAAAAAATGTTTCTGAGTCAGGAGAAGCACTTAAATTAAGCGATCATAGCTTATTTAGAATTAAAGATCAAAATGGAAATGATGTAACTAGTACTTATTATATTTCTTGGGTAGAGACAGGTATTTTAGAAGTTTATCCTAAAGCTATAACTATTTCAACAAATAGTTATGCTAAAACATATGATGGTAAAGCTTTAGAAAATGATGCATTAACTGTTGATTCAACAGATTCAAGTATTAAAGAACATATTACTTTTGATAATGAATTTGTTGTAGATGCTGGTTATTACAAAAACTCTGTTTCTTTTGATTCCTATATGGACTTATCAAATTATGATATAAATTACCAATTAGGTTATATAACTATTAATAAAAAAGATGTATTTATAAGTACACAAAGCTTATCTAAAGAGTATGATGGAAAAACTTTGACTACTGACGATTTAGGTATATTAGGAATTGAAGAAAATTCTATTATAGATTTACACTCTAAAACATTTGATTTGTCAGAAAATAAAGTAGCAGATGCCAATACTTATACAAACTCTGTATCGATTATGTTTTATGATCAAACAAAAGCAAATAATTATAATATTATTTCTGATTTTGGTTCATTTACTATAAAACCTAGACCAGTTACTATAAGCACTAAAAATTTAAATACTGTTTATGGAACTAATTTCTCTTATACTGATTTATTTGATAAAAATAATGTTGACACTTTATTTTCTTCACAAATTAACATAACTGTTGATGAAGAGAATACTACAGAGGCCGGTACATATACAAATTCACTTACATATACAGAGAATACTGGAAAATTAAGTAATTTTGCTATCACAAATAATTTTGGAACACTATATATTGCAAAGAAAGATGTTTTAGTTACAACTAATAGTGAGACTAAAGTATATGACGGAGTTGAGTGTAAACCAACAATTACATGTGATGATACAACTGTTAAATCAGAATTAACACTTGATTTAGATGATGTTGTTGTAAAGAATGTTGGAACTTATAAAAATAGTGTTACATTAGAAAAAGAATCATTACTTAATAACTATAATATTATTTTTGATTTTGGTTTATTTACTATAAAACCTAGACCAGTTATTATAAATACTAAAAATTTAAATACAATTTATGGAAATAAATTCTCTTCTTTAGATTTGTTTGATTCAACAACGGTTGATAGTGTATTTGCAGCAGAAATTGACATAACTGTTGACGAAAAGGATACTACAGATGCCGGTACATATACAAATTCTCTTACATATATAGAGAATTCTGGAAAATTAAGTAATTTTGTTATCACAAATAATTTTGGAACACTTTATATTGCAAAGAAAGATGTTTTAGTAACAACTAATAGCATAACTAAAATATATGACGGAGTTGAGTGTAAACCAACAATTACATGTGATAATGCAACTGTTAAATCAAAATTAACACTTGATTTAAAAGATGTTACTGTAATGAATGCTGGAACTTATATAAATAGTGTTACAATAAATGATAAATCATTACTTAATAACTATAACATTACATATAAAACAGGTACTATTACAATTAACAAGCGTGAAGTTTTAGTTACAACTAATAGTGAGACTAAAGTATATGACGGAGTTAAAGTTATCCCAACAATTACATGTGATGATGTAACTGTTAAATCAAAATTAACACTTGATTTAAAAGATGTTACTGTAATGAATGCT
>CAVEPF010000024.1:5977-8671 GCA_963617645.1 Anaerotignum sp.
ATGGTAACTACGTTACACAGAACATTACATGTAATGATGAAACTATTAAAGCCAATCTAGAATTTGATACAAAAAATGTAGTAAATGCTGGAACTTATACAAATAGTGTAAGTTTAACTAATGCAAATTTATTAAAAAATTATAATATTACATATAAAACAGGTACTATTACAATTAACAAGCGTGAAGTTTTAGTTACAACTAATAGTGAGACTAAAGTATATGACGGAGTTAAAGTTATCCCAACAATTACATGTGATGATGAAACTGTTAAATCAAAATTAACACTTGATTTAAAAGATGTTACTGTAATGGATGCTGGAACTTATATAAATAGTGTTACATTAGAAGATGAATCATTAGTTAATAACTATAATATTACATATAAAACAGGCACTATTACAATTAGCAAACGTGAAGTTTTAGTAAGTACTAATAGCGTTACTAAAGTATATGATGGTAACTACGTTACACAGAACATTACATGTAATGATGAAACTATTAAAGCCAACCTAGAATTTGATTCAAATGATATAGTAAATGCTGGAACTTATACTAATAGTGTAAGATTAACTAATGCAAATTTATTAAAAAATTATAATATAACATACAATTTTGGTACGATTACAATTAATAAAAAAGATGTATGTATTACTACTAATTCAGTAAATAAAACTTATAACGGAGTACCTTTAAAAGATGATAACATCGAATTACAATATTCATCTACTGATAAAGATTTCGATAATATTCTTGATAATTCACAGGTTAAATTCTTAGAAAAAGATGCAGAAAACGCAGGAACATATTTAAATTCTATACAAATTACATTTGTAGACGGAGCTACAAATTACAACATATCTTATAATTATGGAACTATTGTTATAGCTAAAGCTAAAGTAGATATTTATTTTGCTAGTTATCAAGTTAGAGTTGGAAATACTGCTAAAGTTAGTACTAATGATATTTCTTATTATTTAAACGGACAATCTAATAGTTCATTAAAATCTAAATTTACATTTAGTACAACACTAGATAATAGTGTTAAAACATCTTCAGTTGCATGTACTAAAACATATGCATTAAATGCTACTAAATTTGATTATACAAATTGTGATGTAACATTACATGAAGGAATTATTACATTTTATTAATTAAAACTAAAATAAGGAGGTGAGTTCTATGGATTACGATTCCTATAAAGCAAAGATGTTAAAATTAAATAAAAAACTTAATGTAGTTTTAAGATTTAAATGGCTTATTATAGCTTTTGTTGCTACAATTGTAGCAAGTGTAACAACAATTGCTATTCTTAAAGGAAGTATTCAATCTATAGAACTTGAGACTTCTTATAAATATGGTGACAAAATTGAGATTAATGCCTCTACTAAAATGTCACATGTTATTAGATACGAATATAAAGGTATTAATGATTTAGAGTGGTCAACAACAAAACCTTTTAGAGCTGGTAAATATGAGTTAAGAGTTATTTCAAAAGGTTTATTTGGTAATAAAGTAAGCGATTCTTACGAATTTGAAATTGAAAAACAAGCTTTAGTCATTGATTTAGAACAAACTACAATTAAATATGGTGAAGAACCTACGTTTAGTACAAATGGTTTAATTGAAGGAGATAAAATAAATTCTTTAACATATAACACTAATTATAGTTATACAGATCAAAGTTTATCTAATACACTTTTAAATTTAAATTTAAGTAGTGTAACAATATTAAACGATTCTAATATAGATGTTACTGATTGTTATTCAATTACATCAAACGCTAGTCTTGGCAAAGAAATAACGTTCACTCCTCTTGATTTTGTCTTAGAACCTGTTGTAAGTGATAAAGTATATGATGGTTTAAGCGCTGTTTTGAGTGATACTTATACTGTAGTAGAAAACAAAGAAACAGGATATAACGATGTAATTAGTGTTAAAACTTCGTTCTATAAAGATGGTGAAAAGGTTGATGAAGCTATTGAAGCCGGAACTTATGAGGTTAGAATTGAACAAACTTTAATTAATGGTCAAAATCACGAAAATTATGTTTTTAATAATAAGAGTAAAAGCTTTGAGATTAAAAAAAGAGATTTAGTTATCGAAACATCAAGTGCTACTAAAATTTATGATGGTAGTGAATTAATATCAAATACTTATAATGTATCAGATGGTTTAGCAGAAACAGATACTATATCTATTAACACTAATTCTAGTATTATTGATGCTGGTTCAATAGAAAATAAACTTGATTTTATTATTAAAAACGGTGACATTGATGTTAATGACTCATATAATATAACTTATAAATACGGAACATTAACAGTTAATAAAAAAGATTTGAATATTACTACCTCAGACGCATCTAAAGTATATGATTCGACTGAATTGTATTCGACTGATTATACACTTCAAGAAGAATTGATTGGGGAAGATAAGATAGTATGTTTAAATCATACTTCAATAACTGATGTTTCAAAAGTTGATAATATCTTAGAATTAGAAGTTCAAAGTAAAGATGATGTTACATCTAATAATTATAATTTAAATATAACTTATGGAACTCTAGAAATAACTAAAACATTAGTTACAATTAAACCCAAAGATATCGAATCTATCGTTTATAACGGAACTGAATATAATGATTTTTCAAATAAAGATTTTGAGATTCTTGAAAATAACTCTACTAATATT
>CAVEPF010000024.1:8681-17879 GCA_963617645.1 Anaerotignum sp.
TAATATTTACTAATGATTTATACACAAATGTAAAAAATGTAGGAAAATACAAAGTTCAAATTAAACCAGTAGAACTTTTAAATTATGAGATTAACTATATTGATTCTGAATTTGAAATAACTAAGGCTTCAGTTACCTTAGAACCTAATTCAATTGAAGAAGTATTTAATTATTCAAATTTAAACCCAAGTACTACAAATTATTTAGTTAAAGACGGCGAATTGTTTAATGACGATAGAGATGCAATCTCACTAAAACTACATTATGAACTTAATAATGAAACTATTGAATCTATTAAACACGTAGGAAACTATACATTATTTATTGATGATATTGAAACTACTGATTTAATTAAAAATAATTATGAATTCACTTATAATACTGCTACATGTGTAATTTCACCAAAGGATGTTTCATTCAAACTTGAAGATAAAGAAAAAACATATGCTAAAGAAAAATTAGATTTTGACTTAATTGTAGAAACTGATGAAACACAAATAAAAGATTTAATAACTGTAACAGGTATTACATCTTCATTAAGTGAAACTTTTGAAACTAGTGATGATCTATTTAATAGTAATACTTACTATATTAGAATTGATTCATATGCATTTAGTGATACAGAAGATGTTAAAGAAAGCGATTTAAATATCACACTAAATAATTCTATTTTTACTATTTTAAAAAGAAAAGTAAGTATTAAAGTAAGTGAACAAAGTGACGTTACTTATAACGGCGAAATACACGAATTTGCAAATGATCAATATGTTGTTACACTAGATTCACTAGATTTTTGTACAGATGATAGTGTATCAGTCACTGTTAAAGATAGTGATAATAAAACTATTAAAAATGCTGATACATATAATTTAGTAATTGATACAATATCAGAAAATTTAAATGATAATTATATTATTAATATATCTAAAGAATTAACTTCATTTATAATTAATCCTTATGAAGTAGAGATAAAACTAGACGCGGAAACTAGTATGTACGACGGTGTTGTTCATACAGCTAATTTTAAATTTAATGATGGTCTAGAAGAAATTGAATTATATAATCAAGATAAAGTTTCATTTAGTGTTAAGACAGAAAATGAGATTTTAGATTGTGATAATTATGAAAAATTTATAGATGAAATTTATTTTACACAGGGAATAGATTTAGATAGTGTCGTTACTAACTATAAATTTATAAAAACTAAAAATACATATAGCGTTACTAAACGTACTATTTCTATTAAATTAAAAGATGTTAAACATTATTACTATGCGCCAAAGGACGATAGTAGTTATATAACATGCGAGAAAGAGTATTTGACAGAAGACACAACTTTAGCAGGAATTGTAGGAATAGATACTCTAAATATTACAAAAGCTAATTATAATTCTACAAGTGCTAAAGTACTTTCAAAGGGTGAATATACATTAAGTATAGAAGAGTTTGATATAGTAAGAAATGATTTATCTATAAAAGATAAAAATTATGAAGTAACTCTTATTGATTCTACTCTAACAATTGAAGCTCGTCCTATTACTATTTGTGCTATTTCAAAAACATTTACTTATAGTAAAGAATATATTATATATGATGATTCTATTAAAAAGATTATTGATTATGATGGCTCTGAATTAGATGAATTACCAGATCAAAATACATATACTATTTCATATCATTTTGAATATGAGAATTTAGATTTAGGTCAAAAGATAATTGATGCTAAAACATATAATGTAATAATTGATGGTATCGTTGAGTCATTAGATAATTATGATATATCATATACTAATGCAACATATACTATTAATCCTTTAGATGTTAGCGTATATATTAAGGATATTTCTATTACTTATGATGCAAACTATCACACACCTTCACTTGATAGTGAAATTTCATACAAAACAGATAATTCTATTATTGATGCTAAAATCACTTATGTTTTAAATTCAGATTATCAATTTAAAGATTGTGATACTTATAAGTATTTATTTACTATAACACAATTAACTAATACAAGAGTTGATAGTGAATTTGCAGATTACACTGATTTGTTAGAAAACTATAATATTACTTATAATGAATCTAATTTCATTATTTTAAAGAGAGATGTTTATCTAGAACTTATAAATCAAGAATATATTTATGATGGTTATAAAAAAGAATATGATACATCAAAATATAACATAATTGATAGTGATAAAGTTACTAACATAAAAGATGTATCAACTACAATGTCTAAGGAACTAGAAAATCTAGTATATGATGTTCTATATTATATAGATGATACACAAACTTTCTGTTTCAAAGCCGGAACTTATATTGTTAAAGTTAATAATATTACAACAGAGTTAAATAATTACAATATTTTAAAGAGTGATAATTTAGGAACTCTTATTATTAATAAACGTAAATTAAAAGCTAAATTAAATGATTATTCTTGTGTATATAATGGATTAGATCACTATAAAGATATTACTTATACTATCGTTTTAGATAACGATGAAGTGGTTTCAAGATTTAACACAACAGGTTATATCAATCAAAGCAATTATAAAGAAGATATATTAACTTTGGATACTTTTGATAATGAATTTATTAATGCAAATACTTACACTGCAAAACTTTTAAGTTATAGCATTAGCGATAATTTAGAAGTGGAATTTGTAAGTGATGAGTGTAATGTTGTTATTTTTAAACGTAAAATTTCAATCAAACCTAATGTTAGTGGCTTTGTATATGATGGCCAAACACATGACATAGATTTACATATTTTAGATAATAAGTGGATTTATGAAGAAAATTATGAAAGAGAACATTTTGACGAATTAACTGATGAGTTAAGAGAATTAGATATTAAAAATATCGTAGTTGATGGATTAATTTCTAAAGATAAAGATTCAAACATTGTTTCTTTAAAGAATGCAGGTACATATTATATTTACTTTGCATCAATTAATAACGATAACTATGAAATTAGTGAATACTATTCTACTCTAGTTGTATCTCAAAGAAGAATTAAGATTTCTCCGGTAAGTCAAAATGTTACATATGATACTTTAAATCATATAAATGATGATATTAATCTTAACATATTTGATATAGAATTAGACGAGACTTTGCAAAATGGTATTTTAATAGATGGTACAACTATTAATATTAGTTCTAAATTATTCTATATAGATAAAGAATTAAAAAATCAAACAAGTGTTGTTAAGAATGTTGCTACATATTATGTTAAATTTATATATGAAGATACAACTAACCTTCAAAATTTTGATATAACTAATGAATTTAATACATTTACTATTGAAAAATATAATAGTTATGTCAAATTAGATGATATTGAAACTATTTATAATGGTTTAACTTATGAATATGATTTAACTAAATATAGTTTAATTAATGTTGATGAAACAGTGCTTTCAAGTGGCGCAATTTATGATGAATTAGTTAGCGTATTAAGTTTTGATGTAAATTATAAACAAAACAATGTTAATACAACTCCTAAAAATGCTGGAAATTATGTTATGACTCCTGTTAGCATTTCAAGTAACAATAACTTTAATGTTTTAGCTTATAAGGAAGTTTCAACACTTGTTATTAATAAACGTAAGTTAGTTGCTAAATTTAATGAAACTGATGGTTATTCTTATATTGGCGAATATGACGGAAAAAATCATAATACATTAAATAACTTCAACTATATTATTGTTTTAGATAACGAAGAAGCTGTAAACAGAGTTAATATTACAGGTTACGAATCATATGGTGTGAATAAGTTAATCTCATATAAGTTTGATATTGATCAAATTGTTGATGCCAATGTATACGATATTAATTTATTAGAATATAATTTTGGTGACAATCTAGAAGTAAGTTTTGAAAGAAATGAAATAAAATATAAGATTAATAAACGTAAAATTTCAATCAAACCTAATGTTAGTGGCTTTGTATATGATGGCCAAACACATGACATAGATTTACATATTTTAGATAATAAGTGGATTTATGAAGAAAATTATGAAAGAGAACATTTTGACGAATTAACTGATGAGTTAAGAGAATTAGATATTAAAAATATCGTAGTTGATGGATTAATTTCTAAAGATAAAGATTCAAACATTGTTTCTTTAAAGAATGCAGGTACATATTATATTTACTTTGCATCAATTAATAACGATAACTATGAAATTAGTGAATACTATTCTACTCTAGTTGTATCTCAAAGAAGAATTAAGATTTCTCCGGTAAGTCAAAATGTTACATATGATACTTTAAATCATATAAATGATGATATTAATCTTAACATATTTGATATAGAATTAGACGAGACTTTGCAAAATGGTATTTTAATAGATGGTACAACTATTAATATTAGTTCTAAATTATTCTATATAGATAAAGAATTAAAAAATCAAACAAGTGTTGTTAAGAATGTTGCTACATATTATGTTAAATTTATATATGAAGATACAACTAACCTTCAAAATTTTGATATAACTAATGAATTTAATACATTTACTATTGAAAAATATAATAGTTATGTCAAATTAGATGATATTGAAACTATTTATAATGGTTTAACTTATGAATATGATTTAACTAAATATAGTTTAATTAATGTTGATGAAACAGTGCTTTCAAGTGGCGCAATTTATGATGAATTAGTTAGCGTATTAAGTTTTGATGTAAATTATAAACAAAACAATGTTAATACAACTCCTAAAAATGCTGGAAATTATGTTATGACTCCTGTTAGCATTTCAAGTAACAATAACTTTAATGTTTTAGCTTATAAGGAAGTTTCAACACTTGTTATTAATAAACGTAAGTTAGTTGCTAAATTTAATGAAACTGATGGTTATTCTTATATTGGCGAATATGACGGAAAAAATCATAATACATTAAATAACTTCAACTATATTATTGTTTTAGATAACGAAGAAGCTGTAAACAGAGTTAATATTACAGGTTACGAATCATATGGTGTGAATAAGTTAATCTCATATAAGTTTGATATTGATCAAATTGTTGATGCCAATGTATACGATATTAATTTATTAGAATATAATTTTGGTGATAATCTAGAAGTAAGTTTTGAAAGAAATGAAACAAAATATAAGATTAATAAACGTAAAATTTCAATTAAACCAAAACTTAATAATGAGACCCTAATATATACTGGTTCTGCTTTAGATCTTGATATTTCGTGGGAATATTTATCTGATTTTACTAATCAAAATTATTCTTTAGATAAAAAGGAACTTGATGTTAATTACATTATTAAAGATAAAGATGACAATATTGTTGATAAGGTTATTAATGCCGGCAGTTATACTATTAGTATTGATTGCAGTAATGACAATTACAATATTACTTCAGATACTATAGAAATAACTGTATTATCTAGAAAAGCTATCATTTCTATAAGTGGGGAAAATACTATCACATATGATGCTAAGGAACATACATATAAAGAATTTGTAAAATTTGATTTATATGATGAATCAGGCAATTTAAATAATGATTTATTCGATAAATCTTTAGTTAAATTTGTAAGTGCAAGTTATAAAGAACAAGGTTCGTCAATTGTTCTAGATTCTGTTAAAAATGCTGGTACATACGAAGTATATGATGCCGTGTTTGATACAGAAGAAGTAGAAAATTTTGATATAACTGTTGAAGGCACATCTTATATTACAATTAAAAAAGCCGATATTAGTATTGATGTTTCAAGCTTTACTAAGACTTATGATGGAACATGTGCAATAAATTCTTATTCATGGACTGATAAATCAGATTCATGTGACATGACACTTAATACAAAAGTTGATGAAACATTTACTTCTTTAGAGGTTGAGTACAAATTTAAAACTGTTAATAGTTCAATTAAGATGTTAAATGGATTACCAATTTTAGCAGGTAATTATTTTAGATATGTTGATTCTATAACTAGTATTATAAATAGTGAATTAACAGACGTAACTAATAACTACAATTTAATTAAGAATACAACTTACGATAATAATTATATAATTAATAAAGCTACATTAAGTATTGTTACTCCTAGTTCTACATTTAATTATGACGGAAGTAATCATTATTCGAATATTTACTCTGTTTTAGGTTTATCAGATTGTGATACTATTTCAATATTAGATTGTGTAAAAGTTGTTGATGCAGGTGAATATCAAAATACTGTTACTAATTTAAAAATTCTAAACAAAAATGATATTGAATCAACATCATCTTATGATATTACATACGATTATGGTGTTTTAACTGTAGAAAAAGCATTAATTGAATTTAGTGCAAACGGAAAATCATTTGTATATGATTCGTACCATAGATATTATGATGATTTATATAATATAAATGTTAATGGCACAATAATTAATGGATTAGATGATAAAAACAATTGTTCATTTAAAATTAATACTACTACATTTAATATTTCAAGAAAGAACATTAGTTCTTTATATACTGTTGGTACTTTACTTGATGAATTTGAAGCAGTTATTCTTATAGATAATAAAAATGTAAACTCAAATTTTGAAATTACTTATAATTTTGATTCTTATATTGAAGTTACAAAACAAGATGTTTCAGTAATATTAAGTGATTACATAGATACATATAACGGTAATGATGTAACACTTGAAAACTTCTTAATATTAAACAAAGACTATGGAAATACTGATTATGCAAGTGGAATTACAATAACAGATAATAATGGAAATACATTTGAAAAAATACATTATGCAGGAACTTACAATGTAAGTCTTGATCAATTAAAATTCTTTACTAATGAAGGTAAAGATGTAACAGATTGTTACAATGTATTTTTAGATAAATCAACATGTATTGTAACAATTAACAAAAAAGATATACATTTAGTAACAAAATCTAAGTCTTATGTTTGGGATGGTAGTGACAAATCTAATAATACTTATGAAATAGTTGATTCGCAAGAAGGCTCAAAGTTTAATGTTTATGAAGGCGAATGTGTTGTAAACTTTATTAATGTGCTTAATGCCTATAATGGCTCTGTTAAATTATTAAATAATAGTGTTAAAAACGTAGTAGAATTTGATGTTATTTTAGACGAGACTTCATTACTTGATAACTATAATGTTACTTATGATTTTGGTACACTTGAATTTAATAAGGCATACAACATATCTTATGATGAATATTGTGAATACAATGATACTGTAGTAGAGTTTGACTATAACAAAGTATCTGTTAGAACAAGTGATAATATAAATAGTGGTTATAGTATAAAATTTGATAATTTAAATATGACATGTGATGATACTGCTGTAAGTCAAATGATAGATGCAGGTACATATATTATTACATTTGATACTGATTCAATCGTTTTAAGTATTAATGGTATAGATATAACTTATGAAGAATTAATTAATAATGGTATTAACTTAAATATTGAAGAATTCATTCATACAATAGATAAACGTGATATTTTAGCAAAAATTGAAACACAAATTTATGAGTTTGAAGATGTTGTTGATGGTATTCAATATCTAGATTTAGATAATATAGAGTATAAATTTACAGAAGGTTCTTTAGTTAGTGGACACATTATTAAATTTAGTTCTAATATTAGTGCCACATACCCAGGTGATTACAATCATAAAGCATTTGATGCAATTAATATTTATAAGGTTATTGATGGTAAAAATATTGATATTAGCAAAAATTATAATATATTAAATTTATCTGATTACAAAGGACTAGAGGATTATCAAGCAAAGATAAAAATCAATAAAATAAAGTTAGATATTGTTACTGATGAGTCTGAATTTACATATGATGGACAATATCACAAAGTTTCAATTAATAATGAAGAGGCAATTAATCAAACTTTAGCCAAATTTGGTCATAAATATATATTAAATGAATTTAAAAATGTTGGTGAATATAATGTAATTAAAATTGTTGATTCTTCAAATAGTGAATATGATTCAAATAGAATTTTATATAATAATTATTATGATATTAATGTAGTGTTAAAAATTAAAAAATGTGATATCTCGTTAGATATTAAGCAAAATGAATTTATTTACGATGCTAATGAACATAAATTAATTTTAAATAATGAAGATGAAATTACTAAGATTGTTGAATCTAATGGTGACACATTTAATTTGATTTCAAAAACTGATAAGGGAACTTATAAAGATGCAATAAGTATTACTGATAGTGAAGGTAATGATGTATTAAGTAACTATAATATTTTAAATCTTGATAACGCTTGTTTAACTATAAAAGGTACAAGCTTGTTAATGCTTAAAGATGTTTCTAACGAATTTACTTATGATGGTTCTTCAAAACAAATTAGTATTTCTAATTTTGAAGAAATTAAAGCAATTGTTAATGCTAATGGTCATAGCATAAGTTATGTTTCTGAGTCAAGTAGTGGAAACTATGATCCGTTTATTATTATGAATGGAACTGTTAATGTAACTTCAAATTATAGATTTGTTAATGACACAGATGATGATGTTTATTTAACAATAAATCAATATGTTGTAACAATCGAAGATATTTCTAATTCTACAGTTGAATACGATGGTGTGTCTCACAAAATAAGCATTGGTAACTTTAATTCTATTTATAATAATCTATTAAATAATCATGGAAATACTTTATCTTATGTAAGTATTACTGATGTTGATTCTCTTGTGCCATTTAAGGTAACTAATGGAAGTCGTGATGTAACAGATAACTATGTATTCGTTGATTCTTACAACGAGGAAGTATATTTAGAAATTTATCAAAAAGAAATTATAGTAGATGCTACAAACACAAGATTTAAATACGATGGATTGAGTCACAAAATTGAAGTAGAAAACTTTAGTTCTTTAAGTTCTTATTTAGTAAATGGTCATACAATTTCTTATGTTTCTTCAAATAACACTTATTTTGATGTTCCATTTATTGTTTATAATGGCACTTTAGATGTTACAAATAACTATAGATTTGTAGACGAAAACGGAAATGATATATATCTTGAAATTTATCAAGCTGATGTTAAGATTTTATTAAATAATAATAAAACATCGTTTGAATATGACGGAGAAGAACATTCATTAAGTATTGCAAACTTAAGCGATATTAAGAATCAATTGTCAGATTATAAAGTTGATTTAAGAAGCATAAAAGATAGTGATT
>CAVEPF010000025.1:0-6412 GCA_963617645.1 Anaerotignum sp.
TAATAGAACTTAAAGTTGATTCAACACCTATAGACGCAATTAATCAAATAAAAGATAAAGAATATGTTAATACGCTAGGAACGTACAAAGGTAGAGTATTACTACTTGGTATAACATATGATTCAAGTAATTTAAAACATAGTTCAAAAATTGAAATGGTCCAAATATAAATGTTTAATAAAAATAATTTGTATTATATAATTTTATTAGAGGTTTAATATGAAAGTTAATTTTGTAAATAATATTTATGTAAATGAAGATGGAAAAAAACACAAACTAGATGTAAAAAAATACAGGGATGTTATAAAATCTGTTTTTAAAACTGTAGATGATAATCATATAATGAATGTTATTTTTGTAGATAAAGATAATATTCAACAAATAAATAGAGATTATAGAGGTCTTGATAGAGTTACTGATGTAATTTCTTTTGCGATGCATGATAATGATTATTGTGAAGAAATTGATGAGAGTGAAGAAGAACTTGGTGATATTTTTATTTGTATTGATAGAGCTATTGAACAAGCTAATGATTATGGACACTCTATAGAACGTGAAGTTGGTTTTTTAGCAGTACATGGATATTTACATTTATGTGGATATGATCACATGAATGAAGAAGATGAAAAAATTATGTTTGCTAAGCAAGATGAAATACTTGCACGTGCAAATCTAACAAGATAGGATGGTATTTATGAAAGCTATAGATTTAGTTAATAAAGCAATTGAAGGAAGAAAAAGAAGCTATTCTCCTTATTCTAAATATGCAGTAGGAGCTGCATTATTATTTAATGATGGCACTGTAATTACTGGTGCTAATATTGAAAATGCTGCTTACGGAGTATGTATTTGTGCTGAACGTGTAGCTATGTTTCAAGCTCATAACATGGGTTATGATTTAAAACATGATTGTGTTGCGATTGCGATTACAAGTGACTCAAACAAGCCATGTGCTCCATGTGGTTCTTGTAGACAAGTTATGAATGAATTACTTAGTAAAAAAACTACAGTTTATTTATCTAATTTAGAAGGTTTAATTAAGGAAGAAACAGTTGAATCAATCCTTCCTTATGGGTTTGACGATCTTGATTAATGATACTTTTAAATCTGGTTTTGTAACTATTTTAGGAAGACCTAATGTCGGTAAATCAACTTTTTTAAATAAAGTTATTGGATCTAAAATAGCTATTATGTCTGATAAACCACAAACAACAAGAAATACTATTCTTGGAGTATTAACAAATGATGAATATCAAATAATTTTTACTGATACACCAGGAATACACAAGCCACAATCGCAACTTGGTCGCTTACTTAACGAAGACGCTTACAATGCGGCTAGAAACGTTGAAGCTATCCTATTTATGGTTTCTTCAGTTGAACCTAAAGGAAAAGGCGATTTGATGATTATTGAACATCTTAAACATTACAATAATCCTATTTATTTAGTTGTCAATAAAGCTGATTTATTAGATAGTACAAGTGATGCTAATAACATCATTAATTCTTATTTAGAAGAATTTAATTTTGAAAAAACATTCTTAATTTCTGCAAAGACTGGGGAAGGAGTTGAGGAACTAGTTAATGAGGTAGCAAAAACTCTTCCACTTGGTCCTAAATATTATCCAGATGATATGATTACAGATCATCCTGAAAGATTTATTGTAGAAGAACTTATAAGAGAAAAATGTTTCTATTTAACTAGTGAAGAAGTTCCTCATTCTATTGCGGTAATTGTTGACTCTATGAAACAATTAGAAGACGAAGATAAAGTTGAAATTTATGCGACAATTTATGTGGAACGTGATAGTCAAAAGGGTATTATATTAGGTAAAAATGGTGCCTTAATTAAAAAGGTTAAGGAATTAGCTAAACGTGATATAAAACGACTTTTAGGATCAACAGTTGATTTAAATCTTTGGGTAAAAGTTTCTAAAGATTGGACACAAAGACCTGAAAAGATGAAAAGATTAGGTTATGTAAAGGATGAATATTAAAGGATATTCTAAAATTGAAGGAATAGTTTTGAAAACTATTCCTTTTAAAGAAACTAGTGAAATTGTTTATTTGTACACTGCATATGGTATAAAAAGTATTATTGTTAAGGGCGCTAAAAGATATAAGACATCTAAATTATCTTTTTGTACACCTTTAACAAGAGTTTTAGCTATAACTAATAAAAGTGAATTTCCCACACTAATTGACTATAATATTATTGATGACTATAATATTTTAAAAAAAGATTTAAAGAAAAGTTTATGGTGTCAATTTTTAATAGGCATTTTATCAAAAATAGAAGAAATTGACTTTTGTGATAAAGTTTATAATATGTTAATTAAAACATTTGAACTTACTAAAGATAATGATGTAATTTTATTAGTACTTTCTAATATGATTAAATTAACTAAAGCATTTGGTGTAGAGCCTAATTTTAAGACTTGTGTTACGTGTAACTCTTTAGATGTTTCATTTTTCTCCGTTTCTAGTGGCGGCGCACTATGTAAAGAACATAAAACAAGTGATGCATTAAACAATGATACATTAAATATATTAAAAAAATTATATTATATTGATTTAGATGATATTAATAATTTAGCATATTTAAATACTAAAGAATTATATAAAATAATAATTTCTTATTATGAATGGCATTTAAACTTAAAACTAAATTATAAGGATTCACTAATTTTTTAAAAGTTAAAGTGAATTCTTTTTTTAATTGTTTTTCTATATTATAATATTTTAAAAAGGTGAATTTATGGAAGAACTAAAAGGACTTACGAGTGAAGAAGTTAAACAAAGGATAGAAGAAGGAAAATTTAATAAACCTATTAAAAATCCTAGTAAAAGTTATGCTCAAATTGTAATTAGTAATGTATTTACTTATTTTAATCTAATATTTGCAATAATTGCGGTTGTTTTAGTATTAGTTAAACTTTATAAAGCTTTAACGTTCTTACCATTAATTGTTCTTAATTTATTAATAGGTATTATTCAAGAAATTCGTGCTAAAAAAGTTCTTGATAAATTGAATTTAATTAATAGTCCAAAATGTTTAGTCATAAGAGATAATAAAGAAGAATATATCTTAATCAAAGATTTAGTTTTAGATGATCTTATTGTATTTACATCAGGAAGTCAAGTTTGTGCGGACGCCAATGTTGTTTGCGGAGAAGCTTTAGTTAATGAATCACTATTAACTGGAGAAAGTGATGAAATTAAAAAGAATATAGGAGATAAGTTGCTATCAGGATCTTTTATAGTATCTGGGAAAGTATATGCTAAAGCTTATGCAGTAGGAGAAGATTCTTATATTAATAAGTTAACACTTGAGTCTAAAAAAAACAATAATAAAGAAACAAGCGATATTATTAGAGGTTTAAATAAAATTGTAAAAACAATTGGGATTATGATTATTCCTTTTGCACTTGCACTATTTTTAGAAGCTTATTATTTAAATCATTCTACTATTGTAGATTCTGTTGATACTACTATTGCGGCTATATTAATGATGATACCAGAGGGCTTGTTTTTACTAGCATCAGTATCCCTTGCATTAAGTGCTTATCGCCTTGCAACAAAGAATGTACTAAGTCATAACATGAAATCAATTGAAACACTAGCACGTGTAAATGTTTTATGTGTTGATAAAACAGGTACAATAACTGATTCAAATATGAAAGTTATTGATTATTTCACGCTTGATGGCACTAGCAAAGAGAGTATGTTTGAAGCAGTATCAGATTTTGCGTATGCACAAGATACTGATAATATTACTATGAAAGCTATAAAAGAAACATTTAATAATACAGTAGTTAATAAATTTATTTCAAAATCTGCTTTCTCTTCAACTTTTAAATATAGTTCAGCAAATTTTGCGTCTTTCTCATATATCTTAGGAGCACCTGATTTCATTATTAAAGATATAGATAAATATGATTCAATAATTAAAAAATATTCTTCTGAAGGATATCGTATACTTGCGTTCTCCAAAGCTCTAAATCCCCAAGATGGTTCACAAATTAAAGGGGATTTAACTTTAATAGGATTAATTATCCTAGATAATCCTATTAGAGAAAATGCTTCAAAAACATTTAGTTATTTTAAAGAACAAGGTGTCGATATAAAAGTAATAAGTGGGGATAATGCACTTATGGTATCAAAAATTGCAAGCAAGGCAAATATTGACAATGCTGATAAATATATAGATACATCTAAATTAAGTGACGAAGAACTAAGAGTTGCGGCAACAAAATATAATGTCTTTGGTCGTGTAAGTCCCCATGGTAAACTTGTAATTATTAAAGCGCTAAAAGAGGAAGGCAAGAAAGTTGCAATGACTGGGGACGGAGTAAACGATATTTTAGCCTTAAAAGAAGCTGATTGTTCAATAGCTATGGCTTCTGGTAGCGAAGCTACCATCGCAACAAGCCAAGTTGTATTATTAGATTCAGACTTTTCTCATATGAAAGAAATTGTTGATGAGGGTAGAAAAGTAGTAAATAACCTCGAAACTAGTGGAGCATTATTCCTATCTAAAAATGTTTATGCAATATTACTTACATTAATTTGTCTTTTAAGTTTAAGACAATTCCCTGTTAAAACTACTCAAGTTGGACTTGTTAATACGTTCACGATAGGTTTCCCGGCTTTTTTACTTTCACAAAGCCCTAATAAAGACATTATAAAAGGAAACTTTATTAAAAACATATTAAAATATGCAATACCAGCTGGTGTTACAAATACCATTATGGTAACCTTAATGTTTAGAATAGGTGAAGGTTTTGGATTAACCGACGATCAAATTTCAACATGTGCAACTTTAGTTATGTCTGTAGTGGGTATTCTAGTATTAGCTAATGTATGTCGCCCATTTAATAGTTATAAAATAAAAGTACTTTTATTTTCAATAATAGGTTTACTATTAAATGTATTACTAGCGTTTATAGTACCATTTGTTAAAGATTATTATAGTTTTGTAAGTTTACCACTTAAAGGAATTATTACATTAATAATTTTAGGTTCACTTAGTAGTTTTATGTATTTATTAATTACTTATCTAATTAAAAAATATTCAAAGAAAAATAAATTTTTAGGTAATTTAATGGAATAAAAAAAGGAGCATTGTCACTCGTAATACATATCTTGTTTAACTTTATTTACTTTTTCTTTTCCTTCTAAAAACTCAACAATTTTAAATCCAAATTCTAAAGAACTACCTGCGCTTCTACCAGTTATGATATTAGAATCAATTTCGGCGCTAGAACCAGTAAAGTTACCACCAAAATCTTCATTCATAGGTGGAAAACAAGTGTACGTTTTATTCTTTAAATAACCTAATTTTCCTAAAATTGTAGGAGTTGCACAAATTGAAGCTATTGCTTTATTTCTAACAAAATAGTGAATAACTTCAATATATTTTGCATCATTTTGATTATTTTTCCATTCAGGACCTCCTGGAAGAACAATTAAATCAAATAAACTTAAATCAACATTATCTATTTTTGTAAGATTAGATAAAACCACACCATGGCTTCCTGTAGCCGTTTCTTTGTTTGAAGCAATTACTACACTATATCCTGCTCTAATAAGAACATCATAAGGACAAATTGTTTCAGCTTCTTCAAAACCATCATTTATTAAAAATAAAATATTCATAAATATACCTCACTTTTAGTATAGTATATTTATTAAATTATGTAAAAGAGGTATTTATGACCAATTTAGAAAAAATTAATGAAAATTATAAAGTAATATTAGATAACAATCATGAAACATGTGTTTTAATAAATAATCATAAACTTCGTTTTATTAAAAGTGCACATAAATATTTTGTAGATAGTGTGGAAGTTCCTTCTGTTAGTCTTATTATGAAATATATATTAGAAGATATTTATAAAGATATTGATGATAAGATTATAAAGAAAGCTTCTAAACGTGGGGAAGTATTACACTATGAAATTGAAAATTATGAAAAAACTGGTTTAAAAGGATTTAGTGAGGAGTTCAATAATTATTTAAAGGTAAAAGAAGAACTAAATCTAAATGTGCTTAAAAGCGAATTATTTGTATTATTTTGTAATGGAGATGTACCTCTTTTTGCTGGTAGAATTGATTTAGCGTGTGAACTAGATAATAAGTTAGGACTTATCGATATAAAACGAACATTTGATTTACATTTAGATAGAGTTGGTTTACAATTGAATTTGTATAAATTAGCTTTTGAACAAAGCTTTTCGCTTAAATTAGATTTTATATCCTGCCTAAGACTTCGTGAAAGCATTAAAGAATTTACAAACATTAAAATAGAAACACTTGACACTATTGAAAAAATAGATAACTATAGATTAAGGAATGTGAAGAATTGTGATTTACGATAATAAAAATCAAGAATTAATAGATAATATATATT
>CAVEPF010000026.1:0-4336 GCA_963617645.1 Anaerotignum sp.
AGCAAACCATTTTGAACAATCTTATTTTATTTTGATGTTTTCACTTATGTACCTTTTTATAACAAATTTCCTATATATTCTTAGCTATTAAATCTTCTTTTTTTAATAGGTGTCGGCGGAATCGTCAAAAAAAGGCACCATTCCGCCAAGACCGTTAACCAATAAATTGAGTCTTAAGCATTCTTGTTGAATCTTTACTTAATAATATTAAGCTTGAAAACAATCCAACTAGTACACTAATCAAGATTATTATAGTAATAATTTCAACCAAGGTCATCAAATGGTCTTTTGAACAACAAAAAATACAACTGTATTTCATATAAGTACATATAGATAATAAAAAACTAGAAATATGAGAATTAAACTCTTTAATATTTCTAGTTATTTATTAATTTATATTATGTCTATTCTTAAAACTAACAAAGTATAAAACTATAGACACTAAGAAACTTAATACTTCAGTTATAGGGAAAGCCATCCATACACCAGATGCATTATATATTTTAGATAATATTATAGCTGGAATTATTATAAATAGATACCTAATTAAAGATATAATAAGTGATGGTAAACCTTTAGATAAAGCCTCAAATACTCCACTTATAATATATGAGAAACTAGATACAATAAATCCTAGAGAAATAATTCTTAAGGCTTTAACACCAAGTTCTATTGTATCTGTATTCTTTGTAAATATAGATATAAATACATTAGGTATACTTAAGAACAATATAGTACCTATACTCATTACTATAATACTTATAATTAAAGAATATAAAACAATCTTATCAACTCTCTTGTATTCATTTGCCCCCTCATTATAACTTATTATAGGTCTTATACCTTGTACTAATCCACTTAGAATAAAGTATAAAAATGTTTGAAGTTTATAATAAACACCTAGTACAAATACATAAGATGAATCAAAACTCGAAAGAATTGCGTTCAACGCAATTATCATAAATGAAGGTAGAGCAAGATTTAGTGAGGACGGAATACCTACACTATATAAGTTCTTGATTATCTTCTTATCACCTTTAACTTTAAAATTAAGTTTTAATTCTAAATCACTTTTAATAAAAATTATAATATAAGTAATTAATCCTACAAATAAGGAGATAGATGTTGCGCTTGCAGCTCCTCTAACGCCCATATTAAATACAAATATAAATAGAGGATCTAATACAATGTTTACTAAAGCTCCTATAGCCATCGCAAACATAGTAATAATCATTTTACCTTGAGATTGTAGTATTTTTTCTAAGGCCATTGAAACTGTTACACATGGTGCAAAACATGCAACAATATAGAAATAATCTAATCCAGCCTTAATGATATCTTCATCCTTAGTAAATAACATTAAGAATGGTTTTGCAAACAAAATAGAAAGTATTGCAATAATAACTCCATGAGCAAAAGAAATAATAACACCTTTAGTAGCTGTGTATTCTGCATTCTTTATATCTTTAGATCCCATATAAAGTCCAGTTATGGAAGCTATTGCAACACCAAAACCGATACCAAAAGCACTAGGTAAGTATTGTATAGGATATACTAAAGAGATTGCGGTCATCGCATTCTCAGATACTTTAGCTACAAAGTAACTATCTACAATATTATAAAGACCATTAATAATCATAGATATTATCAATGGTAAGGACATCTTAAATATTAATTTGAAGATATTATCTTGTTTCATATATGATTCATTCATTTATACCACCTCTTCTTTGAAATTAATCACATAAGAAGTGGCGAAAAGAATAAAGAAAAATCCACATAAATTTTCTAATGTTATTCTATCATTACCATAGTGTTTGATTCAAGCAAATTATTATTAATTTTGCATGTTGAATTTACACTCTACTAATTCATATTTAAATAGCTTATTAGTATTTAAATCGACATTATGAATGTTAACACCATTAATATGACTATTGTTATAAGTTTTATAGTAATATATACCTTTATTTAAATTCATACATGATGTATATATTGTAATTTCATATTCTTCTTTAACCTTACATAAGCCTCTAGTTTGGAATACTGTTTCTAAAACATGAAAGAACTGATTTACACTTGATACCTCATCACTATCTGAGTGAGAGTAATAAGTAGCAAACGCTACACGGATGAATCTACTTTGACTACTTAAGTCTCCAGGTAAACCTAAAGCGCCAAGACCACGAGAGTAGAATTTATCACTAAACGAGAAATTCTTATCAGGTTCTTTATTTGAAAGATTAGAATATTTTTCTAAACTTTCTAATTGATAATTAAACGGAGGATTATTAGTCATACATCCTGTTTTATTATCATAGATATGAGTCCCATCACTCATAAACTCTACTACTATGCAGTTATTACTGTCTCTTAATATATAATGCAAGCTAGCACATGGATAGTTTTCATTATATTGAGTATCAACTACATTGATACTTTCTAGTTTAGATTTTGCTTCTAAAACATTCTTACAGTTAGATAAGATATAGGCAATAAGCTCATATTGAGCTACATTTTCTTTTTTATCATCCACTTTATTATATTTAGCATTGCCTACAAAGTTTAGACCTGCCATCCCCAAACCATATTCGTTCATCGCATCATAATACATAGGATATTCATCTGCTATATGAGCCATACCTATTATTGCATAATGATTATTGTTAATAGTGCTATGTCTAAAATTAAATGGATAACTTCTTGGTGTTATTACTACTTTCTCTCCATATGAAGACTCATAATCTAGAGTTCTTCCAAAATAAGTATCATTTGTTTTTAGTGAACTTGCTGTACACATAATATATCTTCTTCCTTTTCTATTTACTTAAATATTTTAACACATTTTATATACGTTCTTAAGTACTTGAAATATAATGAATTTTATTAATTGCACGTTTTAGGGGTATTTCAGATACCATTAATTGCACGTTTTAGCGGTATTTTAGGTACCATTAATTACACATTTCAGTAAATTAATAAAAAGTTTTCTATAGATTCTAAACTATATACAAGCATATAAAATAAAAAGATTTAGATAAAATTTAACTATCTAAATCAAATATAATTAAATAACCATGAATATTGTAGTAAGTATCATAAGTAATATAGAAACTGCTATAATGCTAAAATTACATATTACTCTCCATTTAGAATCTTTTGATATTAAAGATACTATTGTTAATATTAATGTAATAAATAAACCAATAATTAAAAAGAAATCAATAAACCAAAATAGTATTACTGCTAGTTCAATTTTAGTACCAGCTCCATATGTAATTTGTTCTACAAACATAGGTATAAAAAATAAAGTACTAATAACTAAAATTATACTATTAATTATTATAGCTATTATTCCTGTTATATGTGCATTTTCTTTTCTTTGTTCATTCATAATTATTCACTCTTCCTTTATATTTTATTTTATCATATAAATAGATAGATAATCTATAATTACTAAATTTCGAAGCAATCATTCTAACACATAGATTTTGTTATGTAGAGTTAAATATCACTAAGTGGAAAGCGTCAATTCTTTGCAAGAGATCATGGTATCTCATACATACATTTGCTTTCAAACTAAAAAGAATTCTTTAGAAGCATTTAGAGCTAATAATGTAGTTATATATTAATATCAATAAAAAAACTCTGAGCATTCATATTAAACTGATGAGAGTTTTTACATTATATAGAGTTATATTAAACGATTATTTTAAACATCCCTCTATTTTATTAAATGGTATAAATTGTATACATGTATACTTATAAGTATACTATCTTACAATAAATACCACTCTATAAAACTTTTTTATATTTATTTTAAAGATTTGACAAATCTATATGATATATCATATCTTTTAATTCATCTTTTTTAAAAAACATTATCATATAAATTGGAAGATATATTTTATTATTATCTACACTAACGTTCTCATTTGATAATATATATGCATTAGTTATGTTATATTCATTTGACTTTAGTATATTATCTAATGCATTATGTTTTTTATAATTTTTACCAGATTTAACTTCAATAGGCAAAACTTCACCTTTATTTTCTATCAAAAAATCAAGTTCTCCATACTTATTGTTTTTATAATAATATAAATCAAATCCTTTAGATACTAATTCTTGTGCAATAGCATTCTCATATATAGAGCCAAAGTTTATATCTTTTTCTTTATTTAAAATTTTAATTTGTAAATTATTATCCACATATTGACTAGCAAGCAATCCTACATCGCAATGAAATAATTTAAATAAATTCTTTGATTTACTTAATATGAGCGGTGATTTAGGTTCATCAGCACAAAAACAAGGGAGAGCAACTCCAGCA
>CAVEPF010000026.1:4346-14794 GCA_963617645.1 Anaerotignum sp.
CTCCAGCATCCTTTAACCATAAAAAAGAATTTTCATACCTTGAAAATTTCAAATTTTCATTTAGATTTTTTAATATGAATCTTTTATTTTGATTGTTTAGTTCACTTGGAATCAAATCAAATATATCTTTAATATATAAAGAATTCTGGTAATCATATTTTGCAATATCCGCTCTATATAAATTACAAATATTATTTTGTTCCCTAACAACTTCTTTTAAATTATTAGTCTCTAAATATTTTTTTACAACAGATGGCATTCCTCCAACAATCAAGTATAAATGAAACATATCTATTAGTCTTTCATGAACAATTTCATCAACCTTAGTATGTGTTTCAAAGTTATTCTTTATTCTATTTAATACACTTTCATTAAGTTTGTTAGCAATTAAAAATTCTTCAAAATCTAACGGATACATTTGATATATTTCTAAATAACCAACTGGAATTGATTTTATGTTTTTCAATTCAGTACCTAATAATGATCCACTTAATATATATTTATAAGATCCTTCTTCCACTAAAAACTTAATTGCAGTAATTATATTCGAACATACTTGAATTTCATCTAAAAATATAACTGTTTTACCTTTAATAAGTTCTTTATCTGATAGGGCTGATAATCTAAAAATCAATTCTTCATTTGTTTTTGAATTTTCAATAGTTCTTTTTACTTCTTCGTTTTCAAACAAATTAAACTCTACATAACTTTCAACTCTATCTTCTAAAAAACGCCTAATTATGTATGTTTTACCTACTTGTCTTGCTCCAGTAATCATTATAGCTTTATTGCTATTATTGAACCATTCAACCAATTTATTTGTAATCTTTCTAATCATAGAATCACCTTCTTTGTAATTCTATTATAACATGTTTGTCCGTTTTTACAACCAAGTAACATTCGTATTTGTCCGTTTTTAGAACCATAATCGAGCATGTTTTGTCCGTTTTTATAACTTTTGCAAATAGTTAAAATTTATTTATTACTTTTTGCACTTTTTTATGCCAAGTTTTGCATATTACCATCTAAATAACTTATTTTTCTCTATAGAATATGTATCAACTGCATATAGTAAAATATAATTGACCCACTTAAGGTTCAAATCGTAATTCAAAATTGACCCACCTATTTATTAGATTTTCATTAATGTTATAAATATAATTTTTAAATTTTTAATCACAGCATGTAGACACTTTCAACATTATTATATATACTTTAATTAGGTGAAGGGATAAATATATGGTAATGACTAATTTAAATATTAGAATTGATAAAGAAGTAAAAGATCAAGCCGAGGAAATTTTTAGTGCACTTGGTATGAATATGACAACTGCAATTAATATATTCTTAAGAACAGTAATCAAAGAACATGGTATTCCATTTGATTTGAAGTTGGACATACCTAATGATACCACATCAGCTGCTATCGAAGAGGGAAAAAACTTTTAACTGATTCAAATGCTCCAAAACATTCAAGCATTGAAAATCTTAAGGATGCATTAAAAAAGTCAAAATAAATATTAATTTAAAAGCATCTTTAGAAATGAAGTGACCTCCAAAAGTTGGACCGAGCAAGTAGAAAGACTTGACGGTTTCACTTCAAAAAACAGATGTTTTTTTCAATATTACGAATTCATTATTATATTTCTTAAATTACATAATTATAAATTTGTATAATTGTATTTTAATATTATAACAACACAGTAGTTACGACGAGGTCGAATTGCTTTTAACATAAGGTCTATAAATGAAAATGACCAGCTCATCCAACTAAGATTTTAAGATTGTAATCTAACTTTCCATTTATCATGCATGGTTTTTGCCAACTTTTCGGAAGTGATTTCCTTGATTATGCTCACCATCATCATGTATTCCACTATCCATAAAGAATAAAATTTCGTAGAACTTTGCTTGCAATTGCTTGCATTTACATATTATATAGACTAAAATAAAGTTAAAGGAGTGTGATATACATGGCAAACACGACAGCAGTTTATGCTCGTATTGATACAGAACTAAAAGAAAACGCTGAAGAAATTCTTTCTCAACTTGGCATTACGCCATCCAGCGCGATTCAAATGTTGTACAGTCAGATTGTATTAACTAGAGGTCTTCCTCTTAACTTACACCTTCCTTCTGCAAAACCTACAGCGATAAGCGGAATGAGTCGTGCAGAACTTGATGCAGAACTGATGAAAGGTGTGGAATCACTCAAATCCGGAAAAACCTATACAACAGATGAGGTTGATGTAGAATTAGCTAAGGAATTAGGTATATGAGTAATACCTATTCTGTAATTTATTCTCTAGAAGCCAAAAACGACCTCAAGGATATTTATTCCTATATTGCTTTTGAATTATTGGTTCCAAACACTGCCAAAAGTCAGGTAGACAAAATCAGAAGAACCATTCGTTCTCTTGATTTTACGCCATCACGATATCCTATCATTGATTGGGAACCATGGAAAAGTATGGGAATGCATAAAGTTTCGGTTGATAATTTTGTTGTTTTCTATATGATAGATTCAACAGTTTGCACGGTAACAATTATTAGAATAGTTTATGGTGGACGAAATATACAGCGTATATTATCACAAGATAATAATGACTAACTGCAAGAGGGACAGCTTAACCGCTGTCCCTTTCGCATAAAAAGTCGTCAAAATCTCTATATATAACGGTTTCTGTAAATTTTAACTAAAAAATTAGGTTTAGAATAATTTTAAAATAAAGATTAACACCTCTCTAATAAATCTAAATATGTTCATACATTAGATTCATATGTTTATTTTTATCAAACTACATCTAGTGACAACGATATATTTAAATTTGAAATCAATATTTTTTTAAATCATACGTTTAATTATTCTATCTATAGTTTGTATAATCATCGTATTTTTTCTCTTTAAATGGTAAAAAATGTAAGAAAGCATACTTTTAGGTATACTATCTTGTAATAAATACCACTATTTGATAAAATATAATTATAGTAAGGTGATTATATTATGAAGTATTTTAAAGAATTGTGTGATTTTAATACTTTTTCACTACATGACGCAAGTAAGATTATCGGAAATCTTCCTGCAACAAAAAAATATCTAAGTGAAATGGTTAAGTCAGGATATGTAAACAAGATAAGAAAGGATCTATATACCTGTTATGATGTAGCGTTAAATCAAGATTGCGCTAACAGATTTCAAATTGCATCAAGCATCAATCAAAATTCTTATATTTCTTATCATAGTGCCTTTGAATTTTATGGATTTTATAACCAAGTGTATTATGAAATTCAAGTTTCATCTAACAAAAGATTCACACATTTTGAATATGATGGTTATTCATTTGAATGTTATTTAAATGACATAAATATTCAAATAGATATCATTCAGGGTGTTAAAGTTACTTCGATAGAACGAACAATAGTAGATTCTATAAATATGCTAGGTAAAGTCATGGATATTGAAGAATTTATCAAATGCATCGATTTAGTTCATCTTATAAATGAAAATAAAATTTTAGAAGTTCTAAATGCTTATAATAAAGAAGTTTTATATCGAAAAGTCGGATATATTCTTTCTTTCTACAAAGATGAATTCAATTTAGGTGAATCATTCTTTAATACATGTTTATCTAAAGGGATAACATCTAACAGAGGTTATCTTGTAAATAGTGATAAAGATAATCTCCTTTTTGATTCTAAATGGGGACTTTATGTATATCAAAATATAAGAAACATAAATAGTAAGGGAGGTAATTTAGATGTTTAAGTATTCAGCGAAAGAAATCAATAAAATCGCAAATGAAACAAATTTTAATAAAAACACTTGTGAGAAAGTATTAAGACTATACTCTATATTAAATTTCATTAACTCAAGTGAATTTGCTAACGAACTTGCTTTAAAAGGTGGTACAGCAATTAATCTATTTTTACTCGATTTACCACGACTAAGTGTTGATATTGATTTAGATTTCAATTTACCTCTAACTAGAGAATCAATGCTATCACATAGAGAAAAAATAGATTCAGTGATTAAAGCCTATATGGAGAATGAAGGTTATCATCTTTCTGACAAATCTAAATTTGTTCATACGCTAGATTCATATGTTTATTCTTATCAAACTACATCTGGTAGTAACGATGTCTTAAAAATTGAAATTAATTATTCCGATAGAGTTCATGTATTAAAAACCAAAGTTAGAAAATCTAGCAACATTCTAGGTGAAACAACATCAATAAACACTTTAGCTAACGAAGAACTTATAGGTTCTAAGATTAACGCATTATTAGTGCGAACTACACCAAGAGATGTTTATGATGTATATAATCTATTTAATAGCTATAACTTAGTAGATTCAACATTAATTAGAAAGATTGCAATATTCTATATATGCCTTGGATCCGATTTTCCAATTAATTTTGATATGATACTTAATAAAGCTCTATATAAAATTCAAAATTTAAATTATCAAAAAATCAAAGAAACATTAATTCCAGTATTACATAAAGGAATAAAATTTAATGTCAATGAAGTCACTTCTTTTGTTTCTAAGAAAATAAAAGAAATGTTTATCTTAGATTCAAATGATATTGAATTCATAAATGCTTTCAATGACAAATCATTTATTCCTGAAGTTTTATTTAAAAACTATCAAATTGAAGATGTTTCAAATCATCCAATGGGTTTATGGAAAACTAAATAACGAAACTGCCCCAATACATAACACTATAACAGATCTACCAAATAAAAAGCCATTAGAGTAAAAGGCTGCATCTTTAGCATTTTTACCCTCTAAATGGCTTATTTTTATCTCTAGAAAACGTATCAACTAATACCATATATGCTTTTATAGCTATTTTAACTATTACTAAAACCTTAACTTCTTGATAATCAACTTCATCTATGATAGCCTTAAAACCATTAATATATCGCTAAATATAGTACTTTTTATCACTTTTCCTCTTATTTTAGATATAACAACACAATAGTCTCGACGTGTATCCCTTGGAATTTCGGTTTAGATTTGTATCGGTTGTGATTCATCAGGTAGGTTCATTTTCTCAATTGCATAAAAAATATTGATTAAGAACTTATCAAGATTATGTGTTTTCCTCTTGATAATATTAAGAATTCCATTATTTATTTCATGTAGTAATAAACAGATACAGGAACCGCTCTTAGAGTCTTCTTTTGAAGATATCCATCTTCTCCTTTGACAAACACACAGTGTTTAAAGAAGTGGTCAAATTCTAAGATTTTTATTAGTCTTGGTTCAGTATTGTTTATAGTATTACTACACTCATTAGATTCACTTTCTACTCTTTCTATTTCTTCTAAGAGTTCATCATTATCAACAGGTTTCATTTGATCAAGTTTAGTTGGATTACATAGTTTTAAGAAGTAATCAGCAGTACTTAATTTAAATACATCTTTAGTTTTTAGAATGTATTTTAATTTAAATGGATCTTCTTTATCTCCTACGATAATCTTCTCACATATAGAATCAAATATGAACTTATCAAAGTGTTCTAATGGTCCTCCGTTTTCAAGGATTGTTTTAGCTTTTTCTAGATTTAATTTCTTATCTTTAATTTTAGTATTATTTTCTTTAAGAGTTTCAATATCATTTTTAGTCTTATCTATCTTCTTACATATTTCATCAAATGATTCTTTGTAAGTAGAATCATCCATAGAATCTGCAAGTTTAAGATCTATCAGTTTAGCTTTTTTAGTTTTTAGTTTTTCTAAATCAGATTCTTTCTTTTCTATTTCTTTAGAAATCTTATCTAAGTCAAACTCTTTTTCTATCTCATCATATACTGCTTTAAATGATGATTTAAGATCTCCACATAGTAAGTTATAAGCAGTAAGGAATCCACTTTCTAAAACTTCAACAGGAACTGCTTTAGAATTTTCACATCCTCTTCTACCCCTCTTAGAAAATTCCATGCATTGCCAGATGATTTTATCTCTCTTTTTTCTATGCACAGTTCTTCTTGAATAACTATCTCCACATAGTCCGCATTTAATCTTACTTGAGAATGTATACATTCCACCTAACTTATGTTGTCTTTTCCCATCAATTACTCTTTTAGGGCAAGCTCTACTATCTAGAATTGCTTGAACTTTTAAGAAGTCTTCTTTAGAAACGATTGCTTCATGATGATTTTCTATATAGAATTTATCAACCTCACCTAGATTTTTAAGTCTTTTCTTAGTTAATGGGTCAACAGTAAATGATTTACCTAATAAAACATCACCTGCATATTTCTCGTTTCTAAGAATAGTTCTTACAACCGCTTCACACCAATGAGTTTTACCACTTTTAGTTTTAATTTTGTCTTCACTAAGTTCTCTAGCTATAACTTTGCATCCAGCACCTTCTAGGTATCTAGCATAGATTCTTTTAACTATTTTAGCTTCTTCTTGGTTTACACTCATAGATTTGTCTTCCTTATGGTAGTCAAATCCAAGACAACCTTGGAAACCTACAAGTTCACCTCTTTGCATTCTCATCTTAAGTCCTTTTTTAACATGAGCGGATGTATTATGAACTTCTTGTTGAGCAACACTTGATAATACTGTAAGCATTAATTCTCCGTCCATTGAAAGGGTGTTAATATGTTCTTCTTCAAAGAATATTGCAACACCTTTTTCTTTTAGAATTCTTACATAGTGAAGTGTATCAACAGTATTTCTTGCAAAACGTGAGATAGATTTGGTGATGACCATATCAATATCACCATTTAGACAATCGTTGATCATTCTCATGAAATCAACTCTTTTTTCGGTAGATGTTCCAGTAATAGCTTTATCAGCATATATACCTACCATCTTCCATTCAGGATTTTTATTTATAAATTCATTGTAGTATTGCATCTGAGAATTATATGAAGATATTTGTTCTTCATCATCAGTAGAAACTCTACAATAGGCCGCTACTCTTAATTTAGAGTGTTTTTCTTTACCTCTTTCATTAAGTTTAGAATTAGCCTTAATAATTTTTATATCTGGCATTATTTATAACCTCCTATATACCAGACACAGTCCAATCCTATTTGTATTATATCATGGACGTGTCTAATTTAAATTCATATCGCTTATAATATTTTGTGATTTATCAATTCGCTTCTTGATGTTATTAAATTCATCTTCATTTATTATTCCTGCATCTTTAACTTTGACTAATGCTCCAAGTTTTGATGCATATAAAATTAAATTCTTAATATCATCAGGAATATTATTTAGATCAACTTTATATGTGATATTACTTATAGTAGGAAGTTTATTTAATTCCTCATTTTCAAGTTTTTTAAGTCTATAATATTCTCTTTTAGATAAACATTCTTCTTTCTCTTTAGTCCTTTTCTCTACGTATTTAGCGTATGAAGAAAAGCCTTCAGTTTTAAGAATATTTATTTGTTTCATTATTTCATCTCTTGTTTGTGTAATCAGTGTAATTTCCTCCTTATATTGTTAATTAACGTCATCTAGGTATCCTAGTGTTAAGCTTGCTTAAAGTCGATTGGAGCAGTTTGCTCCACATCTCTTATCCTGTTAAGGTTTTACAAGCCTTTTAAGAGTATTTCTTAATATTTAGATATCTTCAAAAGTATGGATTCTTTTAGTAGATGTTCTTTTAAATGTATGTTTGATTTTATATTGATCTAGTAAAATATTCTCAAATTTATTTATCTCTTGACCAATCTTAAATAAATCAAGCTTAACTCCATATTCTCTTTCTATACTATCTGCAAGTTCACTTGCGATAGTTGAGAATGGTCTTGGTGTAGAAAATATCTTTAGCATTACAAGACTCTTATTAAACTCAATCATTCTTTTTCTTTCTAATTCTTCTACAACTGTTGATTCCATATTCCAACAACAATTGTTTGTATTGAAATTAAGAACATATTCTTCTGATTCTATATCTCTTCCTGTAATTGAAAGAACTGCTTTAGAATCCATTCTATTATCTTTAGATAAGATCATAGTATTATCTGCAGAACCTATAATACCTGTAGTACCATTAATCATATTGTATTTATCATTATCTACTGCTTTACGTGTATGATGAATTAGAAGTAAGCATATTCCCTTTTCATCTGCGAATCTTTTAAGTGTTGATATTTCTCTATAATCATATGCATATGCAAGTTCTGTTGATCTTGCTTTACCTCTTATCTTTTGAAGAGTATCAACAATTACAAGTTTAATATTAGGATCACTCTCTAATTCTTTTTCTAATTCACATAAGAATGAAGATGATAAAGACGTAGCATAAATACTTCCTTTAAGATTAGGTGGTATCTTGTTACCATTTAATTGAATCTTACATCTTTCATATAATCTTTCTTTAGTATCTTCTAATGCGTAATAGAATACAGAACATTTAGTTGTGCTAAAACCTAAGAATCTTTCACCACGTGATACTGCAAGTGCTAGTTCTAAAGCAAACCATGATTTACCAATCTTAGATGATCCACATAATAGATTAAGTCCTGTAGGTAGAATCCTATCTACAATAAATGTAGTAGGATTTGGTTCTTCATTCTCTAACTCACAGAAAGAGAAGGAAGAGTTATTGTTTTCTTCTTTAATTATATTTTGTTCTAAACTATTAGTTTTCCTCCTTGTGTATTTATTTCAAGAGATATTTCTTTTATACTAAAAATAACTGTCACTCTGTCACTAGTAGTCATTCTACTTATTCCTTGCGAATTAATATTCTCCTTTCTTTATTTAAATGACAGTAATGACTTGTATGACGGATTATTTAGGTATTAGAAAAACATCCTTCACTATATAAGCCCTCAAAAATCAGCCAAATGTTTGAATTTTTGAAAAAATATTTTTATGAAAGTGTTTTTAGTGATGTAGATGGACATATTGTAGAGTGTGAATTAGCAACCTTAGACTTAATACCTCTCACTATATAAGCTCGAGAAAAATGGGAAGAAGTTGCTCATTCATGAAAAATTCTTTATAAAATTTCAATTCGATAGTATTTTAAGTTATTCATCAGCATCAAAAAATAATCCCTCACTATATAAGTCCGCCCAAAAGATTAAAAGTTCCATTTTCTAAAAAATTATTATAGAAAATGTTTACATTGGTAGAATCACCTAAAATTTAGTAAGTAAAAAATATCTCTACACTATATAAGTCCGCCAAAATCAGCTTTTGGTGTCGTTTTTGAAAATACTTTTTTGTGAAAGTGATTTCAATTGCGTAATTAAGACAGAATATAGTGCTGTTGCATGTAACCTAGGATTAGCAACATCTAGAGGATACACTAGAACTTAAAATATGTGTACGCCACAAGTGGCACATAAAAATGAAGGATTTTATGTCATTTTAAAAGAAAAAACCACTAGAATAAGCTAAATCACTAAGATTTAGCCTTCTAATGGCATTATTTATGTGCCAACATTGGCACAAAATTATTTTTATTCCCTCATCAGCATTATATTTTTTTAGCAAAGACCTGATAAAGATCTCATAACTAGGTCAACGTCTTTATTTTCCAATTCTTGGATTATATGAAGATATGTTTTTTCTGTAGTGTTCATACTTGAATGTCCTAATCTCTTAGCAACAGATGCGATAGAGACACCTCCAAATAAAAGTAATGATGCATGAGTATGCCTTAATCCATGTACAGTAATTGACGGAATGGATAATTTTTTACAATGTCTTGAAAGTATGCAATTAACAGTTGAATTAAATATCTTCTCTTTTATAAAAATAGGCTTATCTGCAGGTAAATCTTTAACTAAAGCTGAAAATTGTGACACAATCATCCAGTCAATTTGAATTTTACGAACTGAAGATTTGTTTTTTGTTGGTTGAAAGCCTCCTCCATCTTTATAATTCCACGTTTTACTTATTGACAATGTTTGATGTGTAAAATCAAAATCACTTGGTGTTAAAGCGATTGCTTCTGAAAATCTCATTCCAGTTTTGGCAATCAAAAGAATTAACCAATCATAATTTATTTCTTTGCCTAAATCCAAATCTTTTAATAAAGTATGTAGTTCAAATTGATTTAAATACTTCTTTTTCTTCTCTCGTGGTGATTTTCCTTTAATAATTACTTTTCTTGTAGGATCTTTCTCAATAAGTCCTTCATCAACAGCATCAAGAATAGCTGATTTTAAATGGTGATGAAAATCCATTGTTGTTTGTCTTTCATGATCCTTTGCATAATCATTTAACAATTGTTGATAAGAAATTCTATCTATATCACTTAACTTTAATTTAGGAGCAAGCTTTTTAACCCACGATAAAGATAGTTTGTATTTTTGCATTGTAACCTTCCTTATTGCACCTTCTTTATAAATTTGTATCCAGCGTTCAAAATAAGCTGAAAAAAGTTCTTTTTTATTATTCTTAAACATTTTACTCTCCTTCATTTTTTATTCACGCTGATGAAGGGTGATAAGAGAAT